>JAHFRW010000052.1 GCA_023266055.1 Gammaproteobacteria bacterium
TGCGCCGTTGCGACGGATTGGCTGGTTAAAAAACAGAACGTGTAATGCGTATCCGACTCCACCCCCAGCAACGGGCCCACCAGCAAGGTTTGCATCAATTTATCCCCCTGTTCAATAAAAGTGGTAACACTGTATTCATCTCTCGTGATTCTGGACGAGGCGCCCGAAGACTGCAAGGCACCCCGGAACGTTCATTAATCATGAATTTTTTGTGCGTTTCATTTCCAGGCTAATGCCTTGAATTTGCTGTCTTTAACATGCTCGACTAAAGGTTTTTAGATTCTTGCCAGATTCGTCCCAGGATGAGCGCATATTTATTCAGACCAACTTCTACCCCATAAACCATGGAGACCTTCGCTTATGAAACATATTACCTGAGCCGTATCAGCCATATTAATGTTTACCACTTCTGCCGCCTTTGCCCCCGAGAAAATTTCAGCGATGACGGCCACAGGCGCCACTACCGTGGATATCACCAAGGCTAAATCATTATTTGACAAAAAAGTAACCTTTATTGATACGCACAGCAACAAAAATTGGGGCGCAGGCCGCATTCCTGGTGCCATGCATATGGATCTCAACAAGGATGGATTTACCAAAGATATACTGGGTACCAAAGTAAAAAAAGATCAGGAAGTAGTAATGTATTGCAATGGAGAAAAATGCATGCGCAGCTCGGAAGCCTCAGAGCAAGCCATACGCTGGGGTTACAAATCTCCCATCCTTAAATCCTGACTTACTTTCATTGAATTTGAATAAAAACGCGATAATTCCGTGATATTTACGTGGTTAACTGGTGATGGTACTTTTAACTCAATCAGGAGAGACTCACATGATTAGAATGACACTTATTGGCCTGTTTTCCATTTTGGCAACCGCATGCTCTACCATGGATCATGATATGTCCACAAATGAGGGTATGATGTCAGATAAAATGACAAAGCCCGCCATGGAAACCTCCATGGACAAAAAGATGGATGGCATGGAGCAAAAAAAGGACACGTCAATGATGTCCGGTGATAAAATGTAACGACTGCCCGCACGGGTGATGGTGGTGTGTCGATGTGGTTCGGTCACCGTCACCCGGAGCATTACGAAATTGCAATATCGCTGATTTAACTCAAGGGAGAAACACTCTATGGAATCCAAACCACCATTACCGCCCTTCACACTGGAAACTGCAAAACAGAAAATTCAGGCCGCCGAGGATGCCTGGAATACGCGTGATCCGGAAAGGGTCTCCCTTGCCTATACCACCGATTCAGAATGGCGAAATCGCTCTGTTTTTTTGTCTGGCCGGGAAGCCATCAAGGTTTTTTTGCAAAAGAAATGGGATAGTGCCACCGTACTCGCTATACATTTTTGGACATCCCTGTCCAAAAATGCGCTACGTTCGGCGGCAGCCCATGCCTTCGGCAGCCCGGACAGGCCTGCGTCCGCCACGACACCCCACTGCGCGGGGCGCCATGGCTACCACAATGCCGCTACGCCTGTCGTTGTTTCCCCATTTTGTCTACGCTTGTGCTCACGCACAAACTCCGACAAAACAGGGAAACCTAGGCTATCCGGGGGTTGCCCGCCATCGCTCGCTTACGCATCGCTTCCCTGGCGGACGCCGGAGAAGGAGCTCGATTACAGACTGAAAAAGGAATTGTGGTCTTTTATGGAAAACCGGATTGCGGTACGCTTTGAATATGAATGGCATGATGATTCCGGCCAATGGTTTCGTTCCTATGGCAACGAGAATTGGGAGTTTGCGGACAATGGCTTGATGCGATATCGTTTCGCCAGCATCAATGATCTCCCGATCAAGGCTTCTGAACGGAAACATCTGTGGCAGAGGCCCACGTAAAAAATCCCATTTCGGTATCATCCCACCTAAACCCCGGCACGCCCATTACGGCCTCTGCAACCATCAGGCTGACGCTCGCCCCTGGGTCGGCTGCATTTTTTTGGCCTTCCCGGCATACCCATTTTGAAAATGGGTATGCCGCGTGCAAATTAGGCTATCTTGTTTTGCCCACAAGGCGCTATCATGTTGTTTTGTCATTGGCATTATATTTTTTCTGTGGGCGCCGCTAATTTAAGCACGATATATAATCAGGGGCACGTAACCCATACATCCTGGGCGGTTTTAGGGACGCCCTGAAAATACAGGCGCCACTCGTGAATAAACTGTTATTGATGTTTTTTGATGTCTGCCGCCTGCGTATGGCGCCCCAGGATTTGCCAACCTCGCGATTTCTGCTGGTGGCGTCACTGGCGACTTATGCAGCGCTGGCCTTGCTGCTGGCGTGGATACAAATGACACCGGGCAAGGCGGTGATCGCTGCCGTGTTTGATACGCTGTTGATGGCGCTGCTGTCTTATGTGCTGCTGTGGGCGCGCCTGATGCCACAACGCTGGCCGCAAACCTGCACCGCATTGGCAGGGAGCGGTATACTATTGCAAGTGGTGGCATTGCCCATCACGCTCTGGCAAAAACAATTCGGCCCTGAAGACCCCATGGCGCTGATCCCCTCGCTGCTGGTGCTGGTGGTATTATTCTGGAATCTGGTAGTGGTTGGACATATCCTGCGCCATGCCTTGTCCACTAATCTGGGCGTGGGGGCCGTATTGGCAACGGTATATATGTATGTATCACTGAGCGTAATGAAAGTACTGTTTTTTTCTGCCGCCTAGTCGGGGACTCTTTTTTTAATATATGCATATTCACATTTTAGGCATCTGTGGCACATTCATGGGCGGTATCGCCGTGCTGGCACGGCAACTTGGCCATCAGGTCAGCGGTTCGGACGCGCATGTCTATCCGCCGATGAGCACTCAACTGCGTGAGCAAGGCATTGAATTGATGGAGGGTTACGACCCCGCGCACCTTGATCCCGCACCCGACTGCGTGGTGATCGGCAATGCCCTGTCGCGCGGTAATCCGGCCGTGGAGTATGTGCTGAACCGTGGCTTACCCTACACCTCCGGCCCGGCATTTTTGTCCGAACATCTTCTCCGTGACCGCTGGGTACTGGCCGTGTCCGGCACGCACGGCAAGACCACCACCACCAGCATGCTGACATGGATTCTGGAATATGCGGGTCTCAGTCCCGGCTTTCTGGTGGGCGGGGTACCAAAGAACTTTGATATTTCGGCGCGCCTGAATGGTCAGACCGCACAGGGCACACGCCATGATACCCCGTTTTTTGTAGTGGAAGCGGATGAATATGACTCGGCCTTTTTCGACAAGCGCTCCAAGTTCGTTCACTACCGTCCACGCACGCTGATCATGAACAATCTTGAGTTCGATCACGCAGACATCTTCCCCGATCTTGCAGCGATCCAACGCCAATTTCACCATCTGGTGCGCACCGTGCCCGACAATGGCCTGATCATTGCGCCCCACGAGCAGGATGCGCAAAACGCACCGCTTGCCGAGGTGCTTAAACAAGGTTGCTGGAGCGCCGTGGAATATTTCGGCGACACGGGTACCCGTGACTGGAATACGCGCAATATGACCGCCGACGGCAGTGCTTTTGACGTTTACTGGGGCAACGACCTCATCGGCCGGGTGAACTGGTCACTGCTGGGACGTCATAATATGCTCAATGCGCTGGCCGCCATCGCAGCGGCGCGGCATGCGGGTGTACCGCCCAAGCATGCCGTCGCGGCACTGGCCGAATTTCGCGGCGTAAAACGACGCATGGAGCAACGCGCCCGGATTAATGACATTACCGTATACGACGACTTCGCACATCACCCCACCGCCATTGCCACGACGCTGCAAGGCCTGCGCCAGAATATCGAGCGTAATGGCTACACCGGCGCGCAGCGCATTATCGCCGTGCTGGAACCGCGTTCCAGCACCATGCGCATGGGCGTACACCAGCACACGCTGGCGCCTTCGCTGGCACTGGCGGATCAGGTGATGTTATATCAACCAATCGATATCGGCTGGGATGTGGCCACCGTGGCCGCCGCTATCGGAGCCCAGGCACGCACATTCGACACCGTGCCCGCGCTGGTTGAGCATATTGCGCAGCATGCGCAGGCAGGAGACCATATTCTGATTATGAGCAATGGCGGTTTTGACGGCATTCACCAGCGCTTGATCGAGGCCCTGCAGTCGCCCAGGCACGGCGGTGAACACCAGGTTCCACACGCATCGCCACCGGGGGCACCCCACCGATGAGAACCAGCCGCAAGGCAATAGCGTTGGCAATGACCGGTGCCTCCGGTGCGGCGTATGGTCTGCGCCTGCTGGAGTGTCTATTACAGGCAGACGAACAGGTGTATCTCATGGTATCCGCCCCCGGCCAGGTCGTGATCGCCATGGAAACCGACTTGAAGCTGCCCGGACGACCCGATGAAATGCAGACGGCGCTCAGCGCTCATTATCATGCCCGCGGAATCAACATAAAGTCCGACCAGTTGCGGGTATTTGGCAAAGACCAATGGACGGCGCCCGTCGCCAGTGGCTCCAACGCGCCACGTGCCATGGTCGTGTGTCCATGCACCAGCGGCACGTTATCCGCCATCGCCAGCGGTGCCAGTAATAATCTGCTGGAACGCGCTGCCGATGTTATGATTAAGGAACAGCGGAAACTGATTCTGGTGCCGCGTGAAATGCCGCTGTCGGTGATCCACCTGGAAAACATGTTGTCGCTGGCACGCCTGGGCGTGGTAATGCTGCCCGCCAATCCAGGCTTTTATTACCGGCCGCAGCACGTTGACGATCTGGTGGATTTTGTGGTGGCACGGATTCTGGATCATCTGGACATTGCACACGAACTGATGCCACGCTGGGGGGAAGATACCGATGGATGAAGAGCTGCGCATCCCGTTGTTTCCGCTGCACACCGTGCTCTATCCGGGTGGACCGTTACCCTTGCGCGTCTTCGAACCCCGCTATCTGGACATGGTAAGCACCTGCCTTCGGCACAACACCGGGCTGGGTGTATGCCTGATCCGCAGCGGCAATGAAACCGGGCCCGCAGCGACCACCTATGAGATTGGTACGCTGAGCATAATCACCTACTGGCACATGCGCCACGATGGCCTGCTCGGCGTCACGGTGCGGGGACAACAGCGTTTTCGCATACTCTCGGAACAGATACAACCCGACCAGCTTACCGTCGCCACCGTGACACTGCTGCCGAACGAACCGGAATGCGATGTCCCTGCTGAATACTTGCCACTGGTGGATCTGCTGCGTCAGATGATTGATCAAATTGGCCATCATTATGACGGCATCACCAAACGTTACGGCGATGCCAGCTGGGTAAGCTCCCGTCTCGCGGAACTGCTGCCCATCGGCCTCGAACAAAAGCAGCATCTATTACAGATTGATGACGCACGGCAGCGCCTGGAACGGCTCAGCGGGATCATCGAACATCTGGGAATTCGTTAATCACCCTTTCTCCAGGGACTTGATGAGCTTGCGCACAACATCATACTCCTGATCCTTGACGGGAACAAAACCGGTATATTGCTCATCCAGCGCCTGCAGGATTTTTGCGTGCTCAGGATTGCTGACGTCCAGCCTTAGTAACGCGTCCCGCACTTGTTCAAACAGCGCGGGATCCATATCCGGGCTTGCGGCAATATTAAAGGACGGTAACGCTGATGACACATGCAAAACCCTCAATCCCTTTTCTTCCCACTTCCTGGCGATGGTGTCCTTGAGAATACCGGCATCAAAGTCTCCATTCATCACGCCATTCGCAATATTTTCAAGATCCCCCAGAAACACATAACTTCCCAAGCGTTCCAGCGGCATACCTGCACCGATCACTACCGCCCGCTGCAACACCGCCGCCTTATCGCCAAAGGCAAAACGCTTGCCGGCCAGATCATGAATGCCGTGAATCGAGCCTTCCTGCCGTGCCACCACCATCAACTGAAAGAACCCGCCTTCCCGGGTGGTCGCCTTGGCTATCAAACGCACGTCGCCGTTGCTTTTGGCCCTTACATACGCCACGGGCGTAAGATACGATAACTGCACCGTACCCTCCGCAATCTCATTGATGGCCGTAGGCATATCGAACGAAAGTTTCAACATCACCGGACGCTGCAAGGATTCACTCAAATATTTTGTCAACGGCAATAAGCGGCGATGCATTACCGCCGGCGACACCATTGCCACCGAACCAAAATACAATTCCTTGGCCGGAATATCTTCTGCCGCCGACACGACGGGCATCAGCCTCAGGCACATAAACATTAACGCAAGATACAAGATTGACCTTACATTAAACATGACCCCATTCCTTTATTGAAGGATGGCCTAGCCTTTTTCAAACGGCTTTATCAGCTTGCGCACAATGTCGTATTCTTCGTCTTTCACTGGCGCAAAACCATCGTATTGCTCATCCAGTGATTGAATTATTTTTACATGCGCGGGATTGCGCGCATCGAGACTTAACAGTGCCTGCCGAACTTTTTCCAGTAACTTGTCATCCATATCACGGCTTGCAACGATGTTATAGGGGGGCAATGCCGGCGACGCGTACAGCACTTTTACACCTTTTCCATGAGCCTGCTCGACAGCGGTATCCTTCAGAAGGCCACCATCAAAATCTTCATTCAGCACCCCACGCAGGATATTATCGTAATGCCCGATAAAGGCATAACTTCCAAGCTGCTCCAGCGGCATGCCAGCCCCCACCAGCACCGCACGCTGCAATAATGCCGCTTTGTCGCCAAAAGCAAATCGTTTGCCCGTCAAGTCCTCAATATTGCGAATGGCGCCTCCCTCCTTCGCCACCACCATCAACCGGAACGAGCCCGCGCCATTCGTCACCGCCTTGGCTACCAGTCGCACGCCGCCACTGTTTTTGGCTTTTATATATGCCACAGGCGTGAGGTACGCCAGATTCACCGTACCTTCCGCTACCTCCTTGATGGCGGTAGGCATATCCGGTGAAAGTTTCAAGCTGACCGGGCGCTGCAATGCTTCACTTAAATATTTTGTCAACGGTAATAACCGGCGATGCATCACTGCGGGCACATCCATGGCCACCGAACCAAAATACAGCTCATTGGAGGCCGTGTCTTCCGCCCATGCCACAGGCGTCAACGCCTGAGCAACCAGCGCCAGTAACAGATACAATGCCGACTTCATATTAAACATGGTGATATTCCTTTATTTTGAAAAGGGGATAACGTTTTCTTTTTCCATGTCATGCTGCATGATAAAAGAATAATGGGTGCATCGATTACGACCGCGTTTCTTGCTTTGGTACAAAGCAACATCGGCACACTTTAAAAACTGTTCAACGTTCACTATTTCTGGTTCACAGGGGATGGATATCGCCCCAATGCTGATGGTTACGGAAATATTTTTGTGTCCTATCCTTACGGAATGTGCCGCGATGGCTGCGCGCAATTTTTCAGCGATGATCATGGCACCATTTTTGTCTGCCCGTTTGCAAAGAATGGCAAACTCTTCACCACCAATGCGACAAAGTGAATCACTCTTGCGGGTGTGTTCACGCAATACAGCGGCCACTTCTTTCAACACCACATCTCCAGCATCATGACCATATTCGTCATTAATATTTTTAAAGAAATCGATATCTATCAATAGCAGGCTGTTATCCTCACCGTGTCGATGCGAAAGCGCGATATCGGCTTCCGTGGTGGCATCAAAATGACGCCGGTTATACAACCCTGTCAGCGCATCCGTGATGGACAGCTGCTGTAATTCCTGGTTCATGAGTTTTAACGCCAATGATTGTTTCAATAGTTTCTGGTTTGTTTCAAGCAATTTGTTATCGGCCGCTTCGATCTTTGATTGCAGTCGTTCGTTGGCATGATTAAGCTCGAAACGTAAAGAATTGAACTGTCGTGCCAAATCGCCAAACTCATCACCCGATTGAATGGGAATATCGCTGACCAGTTTTCCATCATCGGCAACGTTTCCACCGATGGATCGGGAGATAATGCCCATCGGGCGTACGATAATATACGACAGCGCAAAAAACTCACCCAGTGCAATGAGCAGGATAATAAAGGATTCGCGCTTGATTAATAAGGAACGCTGCTCCTCCATATTTCTAATAATACTCAGCGTACTGACGCCAATCGTGAGATGGCCTACAATATCGTCATCCAGCCGGATTGGCTCGTGCAGCATGACCCGATATTCATTGGCTTCGTGCAGCGACCCTGCTTCCGCCATGGTCTTGCCTTTGACATTGCTGACTCTCACATACTCAATGTCTTTTGATTTGCTCAACTCGTTGAGGAGCAGTTGAATCGTATGATAGTCATACCCCACCACACTGAACGCCAATGAACGCGATACATAACGCGTAATGTCGGCGGCATAACGATTGGTTTCCTTGAGAATACCTTCTTGCTGCCGCTCCAGCGCAAGCCAGCCATTAATGCCCAGCGCCATCATTAATACGCTTAATAACACCAAAATCATTTTTTGGCGTATGCCCAAGCGTAGAAAAGACGATTTTTGCCGTGTCATAATGCAGCCTGTAGCATGGAACAGGGCGAATCCCCACATGCCTCCCTGTTGCTGATATTATCGTCATTTCTCCATAATCCTTAAGGACTCAACGTTGATGGCCATGGCGCATCATGGAACGCACTCTGCGTCACCGCAAACTATGCTAGAATTCAACAATATCCTTTCTATTTTTATGGGCTTATGAACGCATCGCCACCAGATTATGATGTCATCATTGTGGGTGCCGGCATGGTCGGCGCCACGCTGGCGTGTGCGCTGGGGAATAGCGCCTTGCGCGTGGTCCTGCTCGAGGCTAAACCATGGCCACCTGAGGTGACCGCGCATGATGAAGTCGATCTTCGCGTATCCGCCATCACCCACGCCTCACAGCGTGTCTTTAGTGCCGTGGGTGTCTGGCCAGGCATGATGGCGCGACGCATGGGCGCGTTTCGTGAAATGCACGTATGGGATACCGGCAACGCCAATGCCCATGTTTATAACGGCGAAATCCATTTTGATAGCGCCGAGATCGGCGAAAACACCTTGGGCTACATTGTAGAAAACCGCATCATTCAAGCCGCGCTCCTCGAGCGTCTGCGCACCTTCGATAACATGACCTTGCTGTGCCCTGCAAGCGTGATCTCCATCACCACCGCTGCCGAGAGTGTACAGGTTGGCCTGACGGAGGGACGTCTACTGACTGCCCGGCTGATTGTCGGCGCCGACGGCGCCCATTCCAACGTGCGCCAACTCGCTGGCATTACCACGCACGGCTGGAGTTACGCACAAAAAGGGGTGGTTGCCACGGTTCAAACCGAGCTACCGCATCGTGATACGGCCTGGCAACGCTTTTTACCCAGCGGCCCGTTGGCTTTTTTACCTCTCCATGACGGTCGCTGTTCGATTGTCTGGTCAACCACGCCAGAACATGCCGACGCACTGGTGGCGATGAATGAAACGGCTTTTCTTGTGGCACTGGACCACGCCTTCGCCAGCCACCTTGGCGGGCAACTGGGCAAAATGATCGCCAGTCCCGGCCCACGGGCCGCCTTTCCCCTGAGCCTGCAACATGCTACCGCATACACGGCACCCCGCCTGGCTCTCATCGGAGACGCCGCGCATACACTCCATCCCCTGGCGGGACAGGGGGTTAACCTTGGGGTGCTGGATGCCGCTACCCTTGCAGAGGTGCTGCTTGATGCCCGTCGTTTCGGCAAGGATATCGGTGCACATGGTACGCTACGCCGTTACGAGCGCTGGCGCAAGGGTGACAATCTGGCTATGCTGGCCGTAATGGATGGATTTAAACGATTGTTCAGCAATGATTTTGTGCCACTACACTGGCTGCGTAACAGCGGCCTGAGACTCGTCCATCGTGCGACGCCGGTTAAAAACCTGATTATGCGCCACGCCATGGGTCTGGCAGGCGATCTGCCAAAGATAGCACGGGCCACGATCCGGTATTAAATCAATGAAAAAATACCGTTTTGTGACCTGCCGCACAGCTTCACCTCCCAATTTGCGAGACACTAGCCTCGTTCCCTTGGCATTTTCGGAGAGGTGTACCATGCGGTTAAGCACTCTCGGCCCTGTCATGATCATGCAGCTATTCATGCTCACTTGCCTGCCGTGCGCGCAGGCAAGTGATGCGGGACTCAACCTGTTGTCCGCCCGACCCACCATGGGTTCCATCGACTGCCTGCGCCCGACAGGCATCATGTCTCCGGCGTGCCCACATGAAATTGCGGCACCCGGTAACCTGTACAACAATCCGTCTGATGATGTGGGCGCGTACCGGGTATTGCGTATTGTCGCCAGCGAACGGTTTTATGAGCGGTTCAGCTTTTTAAAACCCTTCGATCCCCACCGTGTCTTTTCCCTGCCACGCGGTTTTTCCACCAACATGGTCATGGGTTACCCCGGCGCCAACATGTATGTGGATCTGGAAGATCTCAGTGTCGAATGGCGATTATTGGGTGGCACGGTACGACCCTTCAACAATGATGCCCCCTACGCGGTAGTACGCTTTTCCTGGCGCTGGTAACCCTTGCGATTCATGCGCCGCCACCCCGCTCAATCCTTTTCCTTGTGCTTGATAAATCGCGCCATGGCGGCATCCACCCCTCCCCAGAACCATTCCTGAATTCGGTAATACCACGGTCGGGCACGCCATTCATCCAGACAGTATTCACGGCTCAGCGCAAAATCGGCCTCAAACATCTGCGCCACTTGAGCGGCAAACGGTGCGTCGTCGACTTCCTGATTCGCCTCCAGATTCCAGTACAGGTTCCAGCGATCAATATTGCTGGAACCCACCGACGCCCAGTTATCGCATAACGACACTTTGGCATGAGTGAAGCGTGGCTGAAATTCAAAAATGCGCACCCCATGGCGCAATAACCCATAATAAAACCGCCGTCCCGCATGGCGTATTGCCGGATGATCGGTATACGGACCCGGCAGCAGCAACCGCACATCCACACCGCGCCGCGCCGCAACACGTAATGCGCGGCGAATTTTCCAGGACGGTACAAAATAAGCGGTCGCCACCCAAATGCGCCGCTGTGCATGCCGCGCCTGAGCCACAAAAGCGCGCTTAACCTCAACATGTGCCGCACCTTGAGCAATAGTAACGCGGCCACGTTGCGTACCCAGCACAGAACCACCATCGTGGGAATAACCCGCCACCGCCAATGCGACGTGCATGTTTACAACTAGCACCTCTCGCGTGGAATACTCCCAGTTTTCCAGAAACAGGGTTAGCCAGTCGGCGATCAGCGGACCACGTACTTCGATCATGGTCTCACGCCAGCGGCGCTGTGGATGACAGTCAATATCAAAATCATCGGTGACCCCCGCTCCACCGGTATACGCCACTTGCCCATCAATCATTAACAGTTTGCGATGATCCCGCGACAAATGATGATGTAATTTGGTGATACGCCAATGCTGCAGAGGATTATAAAAACGTAATCGCACGCCACCCCGACGCAAGCGCTGGCGGTCTTTTCGGTTCAGGCCACCCGCACCAAAATCATCCAGCAACACGCATACCATAACGCCACGGCTTGCCGCTGCAATCAAGGCGTTCATAAATATGTTGGCAACCGTGCCCGAGGTAAAGAGATACATCTCAAGAAAGACGCTGACGCGCGAGGTATCAATCGCATCCAGCATGGCCGGATAAAATTGTTCACCGTCAATCAATAACCGGAATTGATTACCGTCGCGCCATGGAAAGCGGAACTTGTGAGGATCATGACCTATCATGAGGAATATATAACGGTGCTGTATAAAAACCCGATGCTGGACACCCGGTTTAATATCGAGGGATGATTTTTCTGAAACTGGCTTTTACCACAACATTGCTCCATTCCTGTCCTGATGTCAGAGAGTTCATTAGACGCGCATAGGCATCGGGAAGTGGCCCGATTACCTGTTGACCATACCCTTACCCAGCATAACCATGATACGCGCATTTTTCAACCTCACGTATCCGGTCATGGATCGACAGGGCTTGAACCCTTTGGATTTTTAAACTGGCGGGGAATGTACATCGCAACACGCTGGTTGAATCTCATGATGCATGAACACACCGCATACAAAAATAGGTGCTGTTCCGACACACCTTGAATCCAGCACGCCGGAACAGCACCTATTCAAGCATTCGCAGGTTTTGCCATCTCGGGCCATCCTGCCATGCTTCAGTCGCGTTTATTGTTGACCCTGGCGTGCTGCGCAAGACCCAGCAATGGCACGATTGCGGCTGCCAAAGCATGGGGATGTGCCTGCTGATTAATCACCGCCAACGCTGCCGCAACATCTATCGTCGGCACCGGAACGGCATCCACCCTGGCCGTCTTTGCCCTGGGGACAAACATCTCCGGCGGTGCAGGCCGTGGGTAGACCGTGGGATGGTCAGGGATCAGATTTTTCAGCGTGGGCGCCGCCGTCGAGCGTGGCGTTAACGTATCCTTCAACCCAAATTGAGCGCAAATCGTGCTGATCAGACTAGTATGGTCAAACGCGGATTTATCGGCACCATCACGCGGCGGATAAATGGTACCGGGAGGAATGCATGGATTAATCAACATGGCCGGAATACGTACGCCATAACGATCATAGGCAAAATTATCAACCTTGTGAGCAAACGGCGAAACGGCAGGGGGCGGTGACACATGATCAAATAACCCTCCGTGTTCATCATAGATCACCACCAGCAGTGTTTTTTTGAAAGTCTCCGGGTATTTGACAAGAATGTCATACACCTCTTTCAGGAAACACTCACCGTCCTGCACCGAAATGGGCGGAGGCAAGGAACTGCCATTGGGATCACTAAAATCAATGCCCGCGCCTCCCGGATGATATGAGTTCACTGACCCATCCTTAAAAAAATCCGTATAGCGTGGTTCAATAAAGGAGTATTTGGGTAGCCGATTATTTTTGATGTCGTACTCTAAATTGGTCTCATTGCTCAAATGTTCTTTAAAGGTGAATACATTGCCACCGTCCCAGCTCACCCATTTCCAGTGATCGTACACATAAGAACACAGCGCCGAAATGGGCGCGTCGTGGTAGTACACTTTCCAGTTGACCTCCCCCGGATAGGCTTCATCCAGAAGAGCAAAAATGGTTTTGTCATGAACCGGTGGATTAAACGGCGGCGACGTTGACCAGTTCTTTATAAAATCTGGATTGTTGATGCGCGCATCGTTGGTGCCCGGCACCAGCCCTGGCGTTCCACAATGTGCAAATATACGATTGGCTAGTGTCTGAACCGGCCCCGCCGCAAACCATCCATCACACACCGCAAACTGCTTGGCCAGGAATGACGTGATCGGAATGGCATCCTCGCGGTAATACTGCATCACATTTTTGGCAACGGGCAACACGTCAGGCCCACCCTTGTAGAGTGGCGCTCCCGGCTGCTGACTGTAATTCCAGGCAAAACCCTGCATGGTGGTGGGCGTGCCCGAACCAGGATTTTTGGTACCAAAAATCTGCACGTTCATATCATCAAAGAGTTCACCCGGATCAGGATAAGGAGTAATCCACACCGCATTGTCAACCGGCCCCTGAAACACCGTAACGCTTCCCTTGCCGGGATCACCGGGATCCAGAGGATTGCTCTCATCACCTTTCAAGCCACGATACAATCCCGCCCTGGTCTTCTCCGGATACAATCCGCCCAGCATATTATCAAACGACCGATTTTCCAGCATCAGCACAACCACGTGCTCAATCGAGGGTGTCAGCGGTTGATTGAGAATCGTCGGCTTTTGAATTTTCTCAAGCGTTACATCCAGCACTGTGTAGGCATCCCATGCGTACAAATACCCGTTGTCCGCAGAATACAAAGACAGTTTTTGACTATTATAATCCGAGACCAGATGCGTGCCCTGCATCTTGAAACCGGTCGCGCCCAGCCAATTATAAAAACCAATATAGGCTTGATCACTGACTGACATATAACGACTGGATCCCTTAATGCGGTAATAATTCACACCATTGTAAGGGTAGAGCTCCAGGATCAGTGCTTGTTTGGGATCAGTTACCAAAACAGCCCACTCGCTACCATTCTCCCCCAGCCAACCCAGGTGAACCCCCTGGCTGAACAGAGACACCTTAAAACTATTAGCATTAGCCACCACCGGCTCCTCATTCGTGCCAGTGGCCGCGCGCTTTTCCGCCCTGAATGCTTCTGAAAAATTCATGGTGGGTTGTATATTTACCGGATTTTTTGCCATTGTCGTTATCTCCTCGCTTAATTCAGTTTGGTTTCGATGCAGAACGGTTGTTCACATATGATAATGCTGTAGAGACCCCTGACGTTGAATACCCCGCTCAGGGCCAGTGATGTTTTTTTGAAAATGGATCCTCACATGGCATGGTATCGCCCCTGCCTTGATAAAGATCGTTCCGATTACGTGTGCAATATTACTTGTTGTTATCAGGGTGTATTTGAAGATGGCCCGAGAGCCAGTTGAAAATTAACTTAATTTAGCATAATTATAATGCGCCAATTTTTCAAAATTGTATATCTGACAATACGGCCTATTCACTGGCGATTTATCACGCAAGAAAGCCGTTTAGAAAAGAGTAATTTCACATCGTTCTGGTTAACAAACTCCCAGAATATCATCCGGTGTACATCGTACAAATTGATCAAAATAATATTTAAACGTCCAAGTGAGCGATAACGAATGTCTTAATCACCTTGTTATGCGTTTTTATCATTTTTAAATACAATTTTCTCTTCAACCCAATTAATTTTATTTGGATATCTGAAACCAAGACCAACGGAGATAAAGAAAACAAAACCAGTTAGAGCGCCGAAATGAAAGAATAATAGAATTAGACCAATCAGCGAAGTCACTGGGCCAGAAGATTTCAACCATAATGTTAAGTTACCAAATACCTTTCTTTCATCAGCTTCTTCAATAAACAATGCTGATACAGCCACCACTAATTGTGGAGTGCCAAACGCAAACGCGTACATAGCATAATGTTGCTGTGCTTATAATGCAGTCAACCATAACAATATGAGTAGTTCCGTAAAGGAGAATGATGAGCAGCCTATATAAATAAATTTATCTTTTTTGACGGGTGCTTTGTTCATAATTACTTACGTATAACGCCTGCTTCACTTGCGAGGAGCCGCATCGCGGCGACGAGTCAAAGTGAAAGCAGTTGTTAGAGATTGCATTCGTATTCTCTATGCATAACATTCAATATTTCCATTGTTTTTTCTGGTGTAACATCCCACCAACTTGCGTTCGCTTCAATGCTATAAAATTTCTTTTTTGTTTCCTCACAAAAATATAACGGAATTAAGCTTTTTAATTTTATATACTTTGCGTTGTACTCAAATATTTCTTTATTGAATTCATTCATCACTGAATAATCTATTTCCTTGTTACATTCTTCGGATTCTTTTCCTTGCATTTTTAATGATATACACAAACTAGAAATTGCATTACTTGTAGTAATTTGCAATAAGTGTCCATGTACTAAACCTTTTATTCGACCAGCCCGAGCAAAAACATCTGCCGTTTCAACTATAAGCTCCTCACGCCTGTCTTTTATTGAGTTTTCATGCTCATATGATGATTGCGTTATCCACAATCCAATTCCTGATAAAAATGAAAGGACCGCACCAACTATTACGGCAACGATTGCGTACCAAAAGCTCTTACCAGATTCCATTCTTTTCCTCTAACGAAGCTGTAGAAAAATCCCATTCTAAAGCAGAAGCCTGGCGGTGAGAATAGGGTTCCTCAAATTTTGATCGGCATCTTTTTGCTGCCGATCACCGTGCCATCAATGTGGCGTCAGCGTCGAGATGCTTCGGCCATGGTGAATGTCATGCGTTTGTTGATCTCGTTAATGAACCGCATGACCATGCGTCGCTAATTTCTCAATGTTGTGTACCACACAATAGAGTTTCCATTGTCAATCGACTTTGGTTTTTCCGCCTAACGTGAAGCGGTATAGCCGTTTGTTGCTGTGTAGGTTGCCGAATACCGGCTCGACGGTGGCGAAACGGCGGGGGATCATGTGTCGCCCTGCGGCGGAGTCGATTTTGATTTTCATCGGGTCCGTTTCACTGGGCTGACCACGCTTGCCCTGGAAGAAGGTGACTTGGCGCGTTTTGGTTTTATCGGGTGTGCGTAGGCATTTGGTTCGGTGTTCGAACGGGACACAATCTTGTTGTGTGGCGGCGATGACGGGGATTAATAATGCTTGCTCCGATCCGGTGCCGTGGGCTTGGGTGTCGATGATGATATGTGTTTTTTCATCGACGGCGGCTACGCCGGTGTAGCCTTGGATGACGCCTTTGCTGGTGGCCATTTTGGCGGATTCATTGTCGGTGAGATTGGAGAGTCGTATGCTGCCTTTGGGTCCTTTGCGATCTTCTTTGTTTTTATCTAATCCTTCGCGCAGGTGTTGGGCTTCTTTTTGTAGGCGCTGTCATTTTTTGGCGTCGCGTTGGGCGAGGGTTGCGTCGTGCGGGGCGCTGTCGGCGTGGGTGTGTTGGGCTACGATTTTTTGCGCGGCGGCTTCCATTTTGGTGATTTGCCGTTGGTAGTCTTGGCGAGCGCCGGATTTGGCTTGGCTGGCGTTGGAGGGGAGTTTTACGCCGTCAATGGCGAACATGTCCCGGCCAATGAGTCCTTGGCGGTCGCAGATTAGCACTATCTGGGAGAAGAGTTACGCGACGGTGTCGCCGAGTTCTAAAACGAAGGCGGCTAAGGTGGTGAAGTGTGGTTGGCTGTCGCCGGAGACGGCGATAAACACGACATTCTCGCGGCACGCGGCTTCCATTGTGCGGCTGCTGATGATGCCGCGACTGTAGGCCAATAGAATGATTTTGAGTAGGGCTGTGGGATCGAAGGCGGGTGCGCCGTGGTCGTCGTTTTGGTAGCGGATGTGAAAGGGGGCAAGGTCGAGTTCGTGATCAATTAAATGACACAGCGCGTGCTCAAAACTGCCGGGGATGATTTGCCGACCAAAATCGACCGGCAGGCGTTTTAGTCCTTGGTGTACGGGCTTGTAGCGCACCATTTTTATCTCCGAATTGCGTCCTTTTCTTGGATTTTATTATTGCAGATTTGAGGGTGGTTTTGTGGGGAAGACGGGTTTTTCTACAGCCTCAACGTCCGCCGTAAGCGGCACACTGAAGCGTTGGGGCTTTGTGCTATTTAAGCGCAAAAGGCGCAACGCGGAAGTGTGTCCGACTTGACTGCGATTGTTAGGCATGTTTACCTTCTAGGTTCAATTTTGTTTTTCGAGACAATTAAAATATTTGGAGTTAGTGGATATGGCCTAGAGGAAAAATCTTTTTTAACTTGATTTGATATTTTATTATCAAAATCTTTGGAATTACTTTTAGACCACATGAATAAAAAATCTCTATTCGGAATTGCCGCATAAAAAGGCACTCCCAATTTTTCCTCTACATAAGCTCTAAATTCCGGAATCAGTAATCGTGCAGCATCATAACCATCTAATACTTGTACAGCGATATATTTTTCACCAGTAAACGAACTTTGCAATTGCATACCCTTACTTAGGTTTGTAAGATTTTGGGTTGCTACTTTTGTTAGCAAATCTTTCTCTATTTTCCATTCCACCAAGTTACTAGCATTTACATAAACATAACTTATTTCATCATCTATTACAAAAGATGAAGCTACATATTCGTCTATTGCATCAAATACAAATGAATAGTTTTTTGTATAGGCTAGTGTTACAAATTGAGGGCGAACTAATGAATGAGCTTTTTCCCAGCCAGTATTTTTTGGTTTCTCGCCGCCCAATTTAGACAGCAATTCGCTAATTTGGGTTTTCAGCACCGCATTCAGCTCGGTTTGTGATAACTTTTCTAGCTTATAAATTTTGTACATATTGACCAGACCTATTTCCATCCCATTTACCAATATTAACGTAGAATCTGCATCCTTTTTAAATTCAAAATTAGTAAAATTGTTTGAGGAATATTCAAAAATATAATTTTGAAATTCTTTTTCATTCATTTCATTTTTAGCTAATGCAAAGCCGCTAACCAAAAGCATAAATACCGAAAATAAAATAATTATTCTTTTCATCAACTTAACTCCATCATTCTTTTTTGCCTTGTATTTTGATTCTGAACCCGTCTTCTAATCGGGATAGGAAGAAGCCTCACGGCCCCTCCCTCCCACACCACCGTGCGTACGGGTCACGTACACGGCGGTTCGATGAATGTAATCCTACCGTGCCGCAAGAGCCGGTAGCCCCATACT
>JAHFRW010000008.1:0-27982 GCA_023266055.1 Gammaproteobacteria bacterium
TATCCGCACCGACATCTTTGCCGAGTTCAAGCGTGGCCTGTTTTGCAATGTCCAGAACACCATAGGCTTCCGATACCTTGATTTTATCTGACACGCTGGCAATGTCGATTACATCAAACCCGGTATTCAGGAACTCCTCTTTAAAAATGGTTTCGCCGACCGAAAGGTCGAAACGCTGGTGTTGAATGTCGGTCTGCCTTTCAATTCCCGTCTCGTGGGTAATAATGGCGGTATGTGGACTTGCAATGGCGACGTGCCGGCTGTATCGACTCCACCAGTAGGTAAAGATTTTATCGCCGATATTTTGTTCGGCGATCATAAACATCACCTTGGGCCGATCTTCCGAAAAAACCATCCGGGGGGAAAGTAAAAGTAATATGAACAAAAAAGAAACGGATGCTCTGGCAGTAATGCCGTTGAGATTTCTCATTTTTATGCCCATCCTCTCTAAATTTAAAGTCTAAAAATGTAACACAATGCTGTTTGCGATCGCAAGCGTCCGCGTGTTATACGAACAGTTCTGTTTTGTTTAATCGGCTATCGAAAAAGGCTTTTTCAGGGTTTTTGGGCTAAGTTGCCGCGGCATTCAGGCTGTATTCTCCGCATCACCCATGCAAACCGCTGGGGTAAAGGCAGGCCAATACCAACGTCCATTATATCCCGGCATATATTATTTATATGGTTTTTATTGTGTTCGCAAGCATTATTTTCGGGTACATACCCAAGGTTAACCCATAGATCTCTACCGTGTATTTTTGTAGGCACGCACAATCTGCCGGGTTTCACGTTCACCATGCCGTGCTGTAGGGCCAAAACCTGACTCGCGAACCTTTGCCCTAAGTGGCCCGCTTGAGTGAATGCGCAGATGTTGCCTGGAGTTATGATAAACCATGTTTACAAAATATAGTAAACATGGTTTACTATATTCACTGGTGGATAATGAGGAGTTTTTATGGGGAGTAACAAACAGCCAACAGCACGGTTAATGATCCTGGCATTTCGTGGGTTTGAGCGTGAATTATTACGTGAGCTGGAAAAACAGGGGATTTCGGATGTGACCCCGGCCGATTTTAATGTGTTGCGCCATCTTGATCCTGAGGGATTGCAGTTGACCATACTTGCGGAACATGCCGGGTTGTCCAAGCAGGGTGTAGGGAAGATGGTGACGGATCTTGAGGCAAAAGGTTATTTGAAGATCAAGACAGACAAGCATGATGCCCGTGCGAAAGTGGTGACGTATACCCGCAAGGGTGAAACGTTGATACATAAGGCTATCGTTATTGTGGGCGAAATTGAAAGGCGCTATGAAATTTTATTGGGTAGCCATAATTATCAAAATCTAAGAGAGGGTTTGTTGACGTTGCTTGAGAAAGGCAATCATTTCGGATTCAGTAATCTTTCGGAGTCATCATGAAAAAAATCCATGACAATCTTTGGGTGGTGGAGCGTCCATTACGTCAGTTTGGCGTGAATCTGGGGATGCGCATGACCATAATCAGGCTTGATACGGGTGGTTTGATTCTGCATTCACCGGTGGCGTGCGAAGATCAGCTGAAAGCACAGCTTGATTGTATGGGGAAGGTCTGTGCGATTGTAGCACCTAATTGCATGCACGATTTATTTCTTGCTGAATGGATAAGTGCTTATCCTGGGGCAATATATTATCATCCTTCAGGAATGTCAGATATCACGGTATTACCGGATCAGAAAAATATCATCAGTGATGATGCATCTCTCATCTGGCATGGTGAAATTGAACAGCATGTGATTAAAGGATTGCCACGCTTGAATGAGATCGCTTTTTTTCATGGCAGAAGTCGTACCTTGTTATTGGCTGATTTGGTGTTTAATTTATCCGGTTCTGACTCTATGTACGAAACATTGTTTCTGAAAATCAATAATGCTCACAAAAAATTTGGGCCTACGCGGTTATTCAAAACGTTTGTGAAGGATAGAGAGGCTTTCAGGGCATCAATCGAACATTTATTGCAATGGGATTTTGAGAGGGTGATTATGTCGCACGGCGAGATACTTTTTCAGGGTGGCAAGAAACGATTTAAAGATGCTTTTGGCTGGTTATATTAGATAGTGTCATCATGAAATGGATATATTGTAGGATACGCCGTCTTAATTTGACAGGTAGTAGCCATCACTCAAATCAAGGCTCATTCTCATGCGGCGAGGAAAGTGTGTCGCCGAGCGCAGTCATTTTGAGGATTGGGATGTCCCAAAATGTATCACGAGCACGGCGACACACTTTTAATGGCCGCCGTACAGATCCCTTGCATGATGATATGGCTTAACATCTCGTGACGAGATTATCTGGTTGCAGTTTCAATGTTTGTTAAAAACCTCATCGGTCATTCCGAACGAATGTGAGGAATCTTAAAGATTTCTCGCTACGCTCGAAATGACAGGTCAAACAACATCTACGAAAGCTGTCGATACTTCTAATGAGCATTGGAGCAGGTGTCAATCTTTATCGGTAAGCTGCTACAGTCTCCTTGATATAACCACTTACAGCAATTCGATTTTCCTGCTTTGTTCCTGCAATTTTTCCAGTGCCGAGTGCATTTCGTTAATGCGTTGGCGTTCTTTTTCAACGATATCTGCCGGGGCACGCTCGACGTAGTTAGCGTTAGACAGTTTGATGTCGCCACGTTCGATGTCTTTGTTGAGTTTTTCAATCTCTTTACCAAGGCGTGCAATTTCAGCGTTTTTATCAATGAGGCCCGCCATGGGGATTAACAGCTTGAGTTCGCCAACCAGTCCTGTGGCTGATTCAGGTGCGACATTGCCCGGAGGCAGCAGGGTGATGGATTCCAGTCTGGCCAGACTGGTGAGGTAGTGGCGGTTGCGTTCGAGACGAGCCGTGTCTTCCGGCGTGTAATTGTCCAGTAATACGGGCAGTGGTTTACCGGGAGCGATGTTCATGCCGCTGCGAATTTGACGAACAGTCACAATGAAATCCATTGCCCAGGTCATTTCGGTGATGGCATGTTGGTCTATCTTGTTAGATTGGGCAACAGGGTAGGGCTGCTGCATGATGGTGTCTCCCCGCTTACCCGCCAACGGTGCAACGCGTTGCCAGATTTCTTCCGTGATGAAGGGCATGAAAGGGTGCGCAAGCCGCAACACGGTTTCCAGCGTACGCACGAGCGTGCGGCGTGTACCGCATTGAGCGGCAGCCGTACTGTGCGACGCACCGGGAGCGACCGCTGATAACAGCACGGGCTTGGATAGTTCCAGATACCAGTCGCAATATTCGTTCCACGTGAATTCGTAAATGGCTTGTGCGGCGAGATCAAAACGATAACCGGTAATCGCGTCATTAACGATTTGTTCGGTGCTTTGCAGGCGCGATATGATCCAGCAATCTGCCAGGCTCAGCGCTACAGGCGCTTCCATTAGGCCGGTGTCGTGGCTTTCGGTATTCATCAGCACATAGCGTGCAGCGTTCCATAGTTTGTTGCAGAAATTGCGGTAGCCATCGATGCGTCCCAGATCGAATTTTATGTCGCGTCCGGTGGAGGCCAGGCTGGCCAGGGTAAAGCGCAATGCGTCGGTACCATAGGCGGCGATGCCGGTAGGGAATTGCTTGCGCGTGGCCTTTTCGATCTTCCCCGCCATGCCGGGCTGCATCAGGCTGTTGGCACGCTTGACGACCAGAGCTTCTAGATCGATGCCGTCGATGAGGTCGATGGGGTCAAGCACGTTGCCCTTGGATTTGGACATTTTATGACCTTCGGCGTCACGCACCAGACCCGTGACGTAGACCTCGCGGAACGGCACTTCGCCGGTGAATTTAAGTCCCATCATGATCATGCGCGCTACCCAGAAGAAGATGATGTCGAAACCCGTTACGAGCACACTGGTAGGATAAAATGTTTTCAACTCCGGTGTTTTTTGTGGCCAGCCGAGGGTTGAGAACGGCCACAGCGCCGATGAGAACCAGGTGTCGAGCACGTCTTCATCCTGCTTCAGCGCCAGGCTGTCGTCCAGATGATGTTTGATACGTACTTCCTGTTCGCTGCGGCCAACATAGATGTTGCCCGCGTCGTCATACCACGCGGGTATGCGATGCCCCCACCAGATCTGGCGGCTGATGCACCAGTCTTCAATTTTATTCATCCAGTCAAAATAGGTGCGGCTCCAATTGTCGGGAATAAAACGGATATCGCCATTTTCCACGGCCTGTATGGCGGGCGCTGCCAGTGGCGCAACTTTTACGTACCATTGATCGGTAAGGAAAGGTTCGATCACCGCACCACTGCGGTCGCCACGCGGTACGGTGAGTTTGTGGTTGTCGACTTTTTCCAGTAAGCCCTGTGCTTCAAGATCAGCGATGATGCGCTTGCGCGCTTCAAAGCGGTCGAGGCCATGATACTTGAGTGGTATCAAATCTCTAACCTGTATAGCGTCATAGGTCAAATCCACAGTTTCATCAATCGTCTGACCTTTTGTGTCGAGATTCGCGCTAAGAATTCGTGCGCTCTTGTCAAAGATGTTAAGTAACCCATTGCGTGGTTGGTTCCTGAGGGCAGGACTATCCTTGTGTCGTTGCCAGACAGCATAGTCATTAAAATCATGTGCCGGGGTAATTTTCACGCAGCCGGTACCAAATGCCGGATCCACATATTCATCAGCAATAATGGGTATGCGACGGCCGGTGAGTGGCAACTCAACCTCTTGACCCACCAGTAACCAGTAGCGTTCATCCTTGGGGTGTACCGCCACGGCGGCATCGCCGAGCATGGTTTCGGGACGGGTGGTGGCGACGATGAGATAGCCGCTGCCATCGGCCAGTGGATAGCGGATGTGCCACATGAAACCATCTTCTTCTTCGGCAATCACCTCCAGATCAGAGACGGCGGTGTGCAGCACTGGATCCCAATTCACCAGACGCTTGCCGCGATAGATCAAGCCTTCTTCGTGGAGGCGCACAAACACTTCGCGTACCGCTTCCGATAGCTGGGGATCCATGGTGAAGCGTTCACGTGACCAGTCGAGTGATGTGCCGAGGCGACGTAACTGGCGTGTGATGTGACTGCCGGATTCACTTTTCCACTTCCATATTTGTTCGATGAACGTATCGCGACCCAGATCATGGCGGGTTTTGCCCTGGGCGGCGAGTTGGCGTTCGACGACCATTTGTGTAGCAATGCCGGCGTGATCAGTGCCTGCTTGCCACAGGGTGTTGTTACCCCGCATGCGGTGATAGCGGGTGAGGATATCCATTAATGTATCCTGGAAAGCATGTCCCATATGCAGTGTGCCCGTGACATTGGGCGGTGGAATCATGATGCAATAGGGTGTACCTGTGCCCGTGGGTTTGAAATGCCCGTGTTGTTCCCAGGTGTCGTACCAGCGTTGTTCCATTGTATCGGGGTTGTAGGTTTTTTCCATGTTGTCTTTTTGAGTAGCCATGTTAAGAGATGAGTTCGATGTTTCCACGCGATGATCTGTGCCGGGAATGGATTGCAGGGGAGGCTTGCTGTTTTTATCGAGTCCTTTTTCTATCAGGATGTTTTGTACAATTTCACGCATCTGCTGACTGATTTCAGTGCTCATGTCGTTTTTTAATGTTGCCGTCATCTGCTGTAATGTGGCATGAATGGCGTTGCTGACGGAAACTTCTATTTGTTGTGCGATGCTACGCTGTATCTCCGGGTTTAAATGGTCATTCGTATTGATGCTGTGGTTATCCCGCGCGGTAATGAGCGGGGAGGGTATGTGGGTGATATTTGGGCCAGGCATGACCACGTCATTCAATAGCGGTAAATCATCTTCAGGCGGTTCATGGGGGGATGTCATATTTTAATTTTCAGGTGCAGCAATGTTATGGGATTGAAGTTCATAGCCGCGATCACGGTAAAAGCGATAACGCTCCCGACCAACCTGTTTTTGTGCGGGGCTTTGATCAATGATTTCAGCAACACGCTCAAAGTGACTAAAAAAAAGCGGTACGTCGCCTGCCATATTAATTAACACAGTGCTATCCGCCTCAATTATCGCAGGTAGATTGCTGCCGTGTCCAATAACAATGGGAGGGGCAATTGCTGTTATCTGGTGTGATAATGCATGTGGCAGAAAGCTGCCCTGGCTGAATGTCCATAATAAATCATCCATATAGGTCGATTGTTCTCCGGACTCTGTATGCATGTAGATAGTATGCTTCATACGATAGGCTTTATCTGCCAGACGACAGGCGAACATTGCCCTGCTGCGTGGGGCAATGTCCGTCAGTATATAGAAGTCGATTCGGGTCATGATGAAAAATAACGACGTGGCCACACCGTGCTATTTATCCTCCGGTTTTTTCTGTGCATCTATCCATTAAATACTGTGTCAGCAAGGGTACAGGTCGGCCGGTGGCTCCTTTTTTATCACCCGATAACCAGGCGGTACCGGCAATGTCAAGATGTGCCCAATGCAGTTTTTTGGTGAAGCGTGAGAGAAAGCATGCCGCAGTAATGGTGCCGCCTTCGCGACCACCAATATTGGCCATGTCCGCAAAATTACTCTTGAGTTGTTCCTGATATTCATCCCATAACGGCATTTCCCAGGCACGATCGCCGCTGGTTTTGCCGGCATTGAGCAGGTCATGGGCAAGTGGGCTGTGGTTGCTGAGCAGGCCAATGGCGTGTTTTCCCAGAGCGACCACGCAGGCGCCCGTCAGTGTGGCGATGTCGATGACGGCAACCGGGTCATAGCGTTCACTATAGGTCAGTGCATCACACAGAATCAAGCGACCTTCCGCATCGGTATTGAGAATCTCGATAGTTTGGCCTGACATGCTGGTAATGATGTCACCCGGTTTGGTGGCGCTGCCGCTAGGCATGTTTTCCGTGGCAGGAATGACGCCTACTACATTGATAGGCAGGCGCATTTCTGCAATGGCCGTCAGTGTGCCCAGGACGCTTGCGGCGCCGCACATATCGTATTTCATCTCGTCCATCTTGTCAGAAGGTTTGATGGATATTCCGCCCGAGTCGAAGGTGACGCCTTTGCCAACCAGTACCACGGGTTTGCCCTGTTTTTTGTCGCCATTGTATTCGACGGTAATCAGTTTGGGGGGTTGTATGCTGCCGCGTGCGACCGACAGGAATGAGCCCATGCCAAGCTTTTCGATATCGGCTGTTTCGAGCACATCGACCGTGATGGATTTGTATTGTTTGGCAAGTTCCCTCGCCTGATCAGCAAGGTAAGTCGGTGTACAGATATTGGCCGGCATGTTGCCGAGATTTTTGGTTAACTCTACCCCTTGGGCGATGGCCAGGCCCACCTGTAGTGCCTGCTCGCCATCGGTTAATTCGCGGCGACTCGGTACGCTGAACACCAGCTTGCGCAATGGACGGCGTTCGGTGTCTTTTTTGCTTTTCATTTGATCAAAACGATACAGGGTACTTTGTGCAGTTTCGACGGCCTGGCGTATCTTCCAGGTAATGTCGTGATGTTTTACATTCAACTCAGCCAGATAACAGACGGCTTCCATCGCGCCTTTTTCATTCAGGGTATTGACGGCGATAGCAACAATTTTGCGATATTGGCTGTCACCCAGATCACGCTCGCGTCCGCAGCCTACCAGCAACACGCGGTCGCACAAGGTGTTGGGGACATCGTGCAGCAGTAAGGTTTGTCCAATACGTCCCTCCAGATCACCACGACGAATCAGTTTGGATATATAACCACCACTGATTTCATCCAGTCGCTCTGCACCGGGCGAAAGACGCCGTGGCTCAAAAACTCCCATCACAATACAGGCGGTACGTTGTTTTTCTGGATCGCCGCTTTTTACTGTAAACTCCATACTAACTCCCTATAATGTCGAGAATGAATCGTGGTGCATTTTTGTTAACTTAATGTAATGATTGAGTTCAGGTATCCAGATTTTCCAGGGGGGTACGTGTTTAAAAAATCGTCTTTTCACCAGTCCTGGCAAAATCATGGAAACAAAAAAGTTTATGGTTTATTTAATTTGTTGAAAAACATATAAAAAATTTACTCCATGTTTGGGCTAAAGCTGAGATTTGCTAAATTCTTGATGGTTTATCAAGTTTACCCTAAATAACATAATTTACCACTGGTAACCCCTGATTTCTTGATTGAACTGGAGCCGCTGGCCTGGAATGTCTAAGCTGTGATTATCGAACGTTATCTATTTAAGGAAGTATTACAGACGTTTCTGGCGGTTACCGGCATTCTGCTGGTGATTTATATCAGTAACCGTTTTATACGTTTCTTGTCCGAAGCGGACGCAGGCACCCTGGTCGCGGATGCGGTGTTGCAGTTACTGTTGCTCAAATCGGTGAACGCACTGGTGTTGATTTTACCGTTGGCCTTATATCTGTCCATCATGCTGGCGTTTGGGCGCCTTTATAAAGACAGTGAAATGACGGCATTGGCTGCCTGCGGCATTGGCCCGGTGCGGCTCTTGAAAAATATTTTGACATTGGCCGTGGTGTTTGCCGCGGGTGTGGCAATAGTGTCATGGTACGCCGGGCCATGGGCTGAAGAAAAAAGCTCGCAACTTCTGGATCAGGTCGCGGCAACGGCGGATTTGAAGGGCCTCACCCCAGGCAGCTTTAAGGAAACCCATGACGGCAAGCTGGTGTTTTATATTGAACAATTAAGTGACGATCAAAACGCCATGAATAATGTGTTTATCCATTCTGAAAAACAGGGTAAGCAAGGCATTATGACGGCGCCGCTGGCCCGTTATCGTATTGACCCAAAAACCGGGGATCGTTTTGTAGTGTTGATGGATGGTTATCGCTACGAGGGTATGCCTGGGGAAGCTGATTTCAAGGTTATGCAATACAAGGAACATGCTATTCGCCTTGAGGAAAAAGCCGTGATACGTTCACAGCGAAAACTGGCTGCGGCACCCACAACAGATTTGTGGATGTCTGAGGCACTGCCTGACAAGGCAGAAATGCAATGGCGTATTGCCATGCCGGTTGCCACTATTTTACTGGCATTGCTGGCAGTGCCGTTAAGTCGCACCAACCCGCGTCAGGGTCGTTACGCCAAATTGTTCGCCGGTATTTTGACTTATGTCATCTACAGCAACTTGCTGGGTGTCAGCAGGGCGTGGATAGAGCGCGGGATCATGCCTGCGTCGCTTGGCTTATGGTGGGTGCATGCCCTGCTGCTGATTGGCATCATCATTTTTATGGTAAGGCAGACGGGAATGCGGTGGTTTTTGGCCGGTGTTTTCAGGAAGGCGACACCGTAAAAATGCGTATTCTTGATCGTTATATCGGACTCACGGTTGCCAGCCATACCCTGGTGGTGATGTCCGTGTTTATTGCGTTATTTTCATTTGCCAGTTTTGTGGGTGAAATCGACTATATTGGCAAGGGAAAATACGGCGCGTTGCAAGCGGTGTATTATGTTGCACTGACCTTACCCAGCCTGATTTATCAATTGTTTCCTCCAGTAGCCTTGATTGGCAGTATGGTAGGTTTGGGGATGCTCTCCAGCGGCAGTGAGCTCACGGCGATTCGTGCGGCAGGTGTGTCGATGGGCCGCATCATCCTGTCAGTGATGAAAGTGGGTGTGTTGTTGATGGTGGCGGCGTTAATAGTGGGTGAATGGCTGGCGCCACAAGCCGAATACTACGGACAAACCATGCGTTCGACCGCATTGGCAGAGCGTATTTCGCTGAAAACCCAGAGTGGTTTTTGGGTGCGTGATGGACATAATTTTATTCACGTTCGAGAAATTCTTGCCGATTCGCAACTGGTTGATATATCCATTTATGAGTTTGCTGAACAGAATCGTTTACAGAAGGTGACGCATGCACGTACGGCCTCATACCAGCAAAATAAATGGCAATTACAGGATATTGAATATAGTCAAATCAATACCGCAGGTATCATTACACAGCGTCAGCCCAGTGCAGAATGGGGTTCATTGCTCAGCCCGGCCGTGCTGGGTGTAGTGGCGGTCAAGCCTGATAAGCTTTCGTTGACGGGATTGCGTAAATACATAGGTTATTTGCATGATAATAATTTGAACGCCGATCGTTATGAGCTGGCCTTCTGGAAAAAAATCATGTTGCCACTCGGGACAGGCGTTATGGTGTTTCTGGCAATCCCCTTTATTTTTGGCACACTGCGTTCCGTGGGGATAGGGCAACGCATTATGGTGGGAACATTGCTGGGAATAGCTTTTTATTTGTTTAATCAAACGTTTGGCTATGTGGGGCTCGTTTATGGCATGAACCCGGTAGCCAGCGCGATGTTGCCACCCGCATTATTTTTAGGTCTGGGCCTGTTCCTGATGCGTAGAGTGCATTAGATTGGGCCAATCACGGTGTTTTGCGCAATGAAAAATTCAGGCGCTTATACCGGAAAATCAGTCGAAAACGATACGTTTTTTTTCTCTGTTTTTAAGGTAGATCAAGGCAATATGCCCAATTTTTTGTATTACTTCAGCGCGTGTTCGGGTGCAAATCTCGTCTATAATGCGGACGCGCTCAACACGATCAGCCGCATTGACCTTGAGTTTCATCAATTCGTGATGGTTCAGCGCCAAACCAATTTCGTTTAGCACGCTTTCGGTGAGGCCGGCATTGCCGATGATCACCACAGGCTTGAGTTTGTGGCCGAGGGTACGCAGCTGGCGTTTATGTTTTTCGATAAGAGGCATGATGTAAGTAAGTATATGAAAGAGAACCAGCCCACTAATATACCACAAAACGCGAGGGGCTTCACGGTTGCGGCCAGTCCCTTGAACAATGTAAAGCTGGAATTGGCGATTATTTGTTGTGTGGGGGTGCTGTTATTCCTGCTACAGGGGCGTATTACAGATAATTCGCTGTTACAGTTCATGCTGCTGGCGGGGTATGGTTGCGTCGGAATGCTGTGGATATTTTATCGGGTACGGCGGATTCTGCGTCAAGCATCGGTTAATAAATGAACATTTACTGTGGATGCCACCATGGCGAGAAGTAAAAGTAGCAGCCGCTGGCTCAAGGAACATTTTGTTGACGCGTACGTCAAAAAGTCGTGGCAGGATGGTTACCGTTCGCGTGCCGCCTATAAGCTTTTGGAGATTAATGAGCGCGACCATCTGTTGCAGTCGGGGATGATTGTGCTGGATTTGGGGGCGGCACCGGGAGGGTGGTCGCAAATAGCCTCAAAAATATTGGGGGATAAAGGCCGCGTGATTGCCACGGATATTCTCGAAATGGAGCCTTTGGCGGGTGTGGAGTTTCTTCAAGGAGACTTTCGTGAGCAGCCTATATTTGATAAATTGCTGGAAATGCTGCAAGGTTGTCCGATAGGGCTTGTAATTTCTGACATGGCCCCTAATATAAGTGGAGTAGCCTCGGTAGATCAGCCAAAGTCTCTCTATTTAGCGGAATTGGCGCTGGACATGGCGCGCCGGGTATTGATGCCAGGGGGTAACTTTCTGGTCAAGGTGTTTCAGGGTAGTGGTGAAGAAGTGTTCCGCAAGGAGATTCAGGCATCGTTCGACAAATTGGTGGTGCGCAAACCCAAGGCATCACGACCGAACAGCCGGGAAGTGTATATCCTGGCAAGAGGCTACCGGCCTTGAGAGACGAAAACAGTGTGATGTTACAGATGAGAGAAGGGTGTTAATACTGTAACGAGTTGTGGCTTGGAATATGCATGTACACAGGTGGCTGCTGTATACTTTGTCAGGATTGTCTTAATTAGGGGCACGTAAAGTTGAACGATATGGCTAAAAATATAATTTTATGGGTTGTGATCGCCATCGTACTGGTGTCGGTTTTCAATAACTTTGGACCGCCCCAGGTTGCTGCCCAGCAGCTCCCCTATTCCGACTTCATAGCGAATGTCAGGCAGGGTAATGTCCAAAAAGTGGTGATTGAAGGTCGTACGGTACAGGGTGTGTACCAAAGCGGCGAGAAATTCGTGACCTACAGTCCGGGTGATAATGGCCTGATAGGCGATTTGCTGGATAAAGGCGTCGTGATCAACGCGCGTCCGCAGGAGCAGCAGAGTGTGCTCATGCAGATGTTCATTTCATGGTTCCCGATGATCCTTTTGATTGCGGTATGGATCTTTTTCATGCGTCAGATGCAGGGTGGCGGTGGCAAAGGCGGTGCCATGTCGTTTGGGCGCAGCAAGGCGCGCATGATGGGTGAAGACCAGATCAAGGTCACTTTTGCCGATGTTGCGGGTGTGGATGAAGCCAAGGAAGAAGTAGGCGAGCTCGTTGAGTTTTTACGCGACCCCAGCAAGTTCCAGAAACTGGGTGGCAAGATCCCCCGCGGCATTCTGATGGTCGGCTCACCGGGTACCGGTAAAACCTTGCTGGCCAAGGCGATTGCGGGTGAGGCTAAAGTACCGTTCTTCTCGATTTCCGGCTCTGACTTTGTTGAGATGTTTGTCGGTGTGGGTGCGGCACGTGTACGTGATATGTTTGAGCAGGCCAAAAAACATGCGCCATGCATTATTTTCATCGACGAAATTGATGCCGTGGGTCGTCATCGTGGTGCGGGTCTGGGGGGCGGTCACGATGAACGCGAGCAGACACTGAACCAGTTACTGGTAGAAATGGACGGTTTTGAAGGCAGTGAAGGTGTCATCGTCATTGCGGCGACCAACCGTCCGGATGTGCTGGATCCCGCACTGTTGCGGCCAGGTCGTTTCGATCGTCAGGTCGTCGTGCCACTGCCGGATGTGCGTGGTCGCGAACAGATCCTGAAAGTGCACATGCGTAAGGTACCCATTGATGATAACGTCAAACCGTCCATTATTGCGCGTGGCACACCCGGCTTTTCGGGTGCGGATCTGGCCAATCTTGTGAATGAATCGGCATTGTTTGCTGCACGTGCCAATCGTCGTACAGTGGAAATGCGCGACTTTGAAAAGGCCAAAGACAAAATCATGATGGGCGCAGAACGTCGTTCCATGGTGATGAACGAAGACGAAAAGAAGTTGACGGCGTATCATGAGGCGGGTCATGCCATTGTGGGTCGTGTGGTGCCGGCCCATGATCCGGTGCACAAGGTCAGCATTATTCCGCGTGGCCGGGCCTTGGGTGTCACCATGTTCCTGCCAACAGAAGACCGTTACAGTTACAGCAAGCAACGTCTGGAAAGCCAGATTTCCAGTATGTTTGGTGGACGTATTGCAGAAGAACTGATCTTTGGGTCAGAGTTTGTCACCACGGGTGCCAGTAATGATATTCAGCGTACCACGGATCTGGCACGTAATATGGTCACCAAATGGGGTCTGTCTGATCGGTTAGGTCCATTAACCTATAGTGAAGAAGATGGCGAGGTATTTTTGGGCCGCTCCATGACGCAGCACAAGTCGGTGTCAGACGAAACGGCGCATATTATCGATAAGGAAATTCGCCTGATTGTCGATCGTAACTATGCACGTGCCAAGCAAATTCTGGTTGAGCACACGGACAAGTTACATGCCATGGCTGCAGCGTTGGTCAAGTACGAAACCATTGATGCCGAGCAGATTGATGATATCATGAACGGAAAAGAGCCGCGTCCGCCGAAAGATTGGGGTGAAGATACCGGTTCCGGATCGGGTCGTGCCGCAGCAGCGTCTGCTAATGACGATGGCAAGACTGATAAGGCTGATGCAGATACCATTGGTGGGCCTGCAAGCCAGCATTAAGTGCTACAGGCTATGGGCGCATAGCTTTCAAGGGACGACACAAGGGGGCCAGTGGCCCCCTTGTTGTTATACATCTGCAATGACGTTGCCTGATATTTTATGCTGAATTGTGGTGGCAAGACTCTCGATACAAGCCAGCCCCAGGTAATGGGGATACTGAATGTTACCCCCGACTCTTTTTCGGACGGGGGTATTTTTTTGTCTGTAGAATCCGCCCTGGTGCAGGCCCGACGCATGGTGAATGAAGGTGCCGTGATTATAGATGTGGGCGGTGAATCAACCCGCCCCGGTGCCGCGACGGTAACGGCGTGGCAGGAAATGGATAGGGTTGTGCCGGTGATTGAGGCAATCCAACGCGAATTGCCCGTCATTATTTCCATCGATACCAGCAAGCCGGATGTGATGTGTGCTGCCGTGGCGGCGGGTGCAGGCATGATTAACGACGTACGTGCATTATGTGAGGAAGGTGCCTTACAGGCTGCCGCACGTTGCACCGTACCCGTGTGTCTAATGCATATGCAGGGCGAACCACGCAGCATGCAGCAGGCACCTCAGTATGAGGATGTGGTGGCAGAGGTTGTCGCTTTTCTTGTGGGGCGTATTACAGTGTGTGTTGCGGCAGGCATTCCTCGCGCACATTTGATAATTGATCCTGGCTTTGGTTTTGGCAAGGCTTTAGGGCACAATTTAAGTTTGTTAAAACACTTGGACGCTTTTCAATCGCTGGCTTTGCCTGTGTTGGTGGGTATGTCGCGTAAATCCATGATTGGTGCGGCATTGGGTCAGCCAGTGGAGCAACGCTTGCCAGCCAGTATTGCATTGGCAGCATTGGCGGTATGGCAGGGCGCGACGATTATTCGTGTGCATGACGTACAGGCAACGGTAGATGCCGTGAAAATGACATGGGCTGTTAAAAAACAAAATCAATAGGAAGCACACTAATGCCTCAGAGACAGCAGAGAAAATTTTTTGGTACCGATGGCATACGCGGCCTGGTTGGGAAAACTCCGATTACTGCCGAATTTGTGCTGAAGCTGGGCTGGGCAGCGGGACGTGTGCTGGCCAGGGGAGGGCGTGGAGACGGGCGCGGCAAAGTCCTGATTGGGAAAGACACACGCATTTCGGGTTATATGCTGGAGTCGGCGCTGCAGGCGGGTTTATCGTCTGCCGGTGTCGATATCCGTTTACTCGGTCCTATGCCAACCCCCGCCATCGCCTATCTGACGCGCACCTTGCATGCACAGGCAGGTATCGTTATCAGCGCTTCACATAACCCTTATCAAGATAATGGCATCAAATTTTTTTCGGCACAGGGTACCAAGCTGCCGGATGATATTGAGTTTGCTATCGAAGCGGAAATGGACAAGCCGATGCACACGGTGGATTCCGCGTTGCTGGGCAAGGCTGAGCGTGTGGTTGATGCTGCGGGGCGTTATATTGAGTTTTGCAAAAGCACAATCCCTGGCAGTGCCGAGTTGCGTGGTATGAAGCTGGTAGTGGACTGCGCACACGGCGCGACTTATCATGTGGCGCCCAGTGTGTTTGAAGAACTGGGTGCGGAAGTGATTAAGCTGGGTGTGCATCCCAACGGTTTGAATATTAATGATGGTTGTGGCTCCACACATCCACAATCCTTGCAGGTAGCCGTGCTGGAGCATGGTGCGGATCTGGGTATTGCACTGGACGGTGATGGCGACCGTGTGCTGATGGTCGATGATAAGGGCGAAGTGCTGGATGGTGATGAGCTGCTGTATATCATCGCCAAATCACGCCATGAAGCGGGTAGCCTTAAGGGGGCCGTGGTGGGTACCGTGATGAGTAATCTGGGATTGGAACATGCCTTGCGCGCCATGCAGATAGAGCTGCGCCGTGCACCTGTGGGTGATCGTTATGTCATGGATATGTTGCGTCAGGGTGGTTGGCTCCTGGGCGGGGAATCGTCCGGTCATATTATTTGTCTGGACTGCACCAGTACGGGTGATGGTATTGTTTCGGCGCTGCAAGTGCTGGCGGCCATGCTGAAATCCGGTAAATCCCTGCATGATGTGAAACGTGGGATGCACAAATATCCGCAGACACTGGTGAATGTTCGCATGGAGAAAAAATTTGATTTTGCGACATCCGCTCATGTCAAAAGTATTTTGCATGATGTCGAGACTGAACTGGCGGAGACAGGCCGGGTGTTGTTGAGGGCGTCGGGTACAGAGCCACTGGTACGAGTCATGGTTGAAGGCGTAGATGCTCATCAGGTAGATGTGCTGGCTAACAAACTTGCGGAGGCCATCAAAACAGCCTATGAGCAGCAGTAAATATCCATGATTCATCAAGGGTAATTTTCAGGAGAATGTTATGGAAAGCCCGACAGTCGAAGGGAAAGCTTCAAAAATCAACATTGTTGATGTACTGAAGGCGTCAGGTGGTTTGTTGACCGCGGTGACAATCGCATTTGTAGGATACTATACAAATAATTCACTGGAAAAAATGAAGGCCAGTGAAACGCGTGCGCAATTGTATGCCGAGTTAATGAGTAAGCGTGAAGAGTCGGAGAGTGCGCTGCGCAAGGATATGTTTGTGTCCATCATCGGATCTTTTCTGGATCATTCGTCTGACGATCTTGACAAGAAGGTGTTGAATCTGGAGTTGCTGGCTTACAACTTCCATGAAGCATTGAATCTCAAGCCCTTATTTATACATGTTGCCAAGCAGGTCAATGCTGTCAAGGGTGAACGCCGGCAGGACTATCAGCAACGCCTGGAGCGCGTCGCCCATGAAGTAACGCGTAAACAAGTGACTGTGTTGGGAAGTGCTGGTGCAGTTTTTGACAGAGTGATTGATCTGGAAGCCTTGCGTGCGAATCCTTATGGCATGCCGCTTGAAGAAGAAACGCTTGAAGTGGAAGGTATCAAAAGAATATTCAGGATTTATGTCCTGAAGGAAGACCCTGAAATGCATGAGATTCAGGTCAGGCTAACCGTTGCTACGCCCGATGCTGAAGGCCATGAAAAAACTGAGGTCACGGAGTTTTGGGTGAGTGCCTTCGATTTTCCGATGATCGATAATGTGCGCCTTCTACCGGATCAACGTTGCACCATAGTGTTGAATCGCTATGACCAGAAGAGTGCGTATATTTCTGTCGTGTATTATCCCGGTGGCTATGCAAGTCTTAAGGAGCGCCCCTACTTCCATGAGGTGGTGAACAAGCTGATCAACGATGGCAAAAAGTGAAAGGCCTTTCCTGATCAAGGCAGTTTGTGTACCCGCACATTGCCCATGCCAATAAACAGATTGGTAAAGAAGCCAAATACGGATACAAAAATTGCGATAAAAAATCCGGTCCAGAATCCTTCAACACTAAAGCCGGGTACCAGCCATGCCACCAGTAACAGCATCAGGGTGTTGATGATGAGTACGAAGAATCCCAGGGTGACTACAGACAAGGGTAAGGTGAGAATCAGCAGCACCGGCCGGATAATGGCATTTACAAAGCCCAGCAATAGCCCGGATATCCATAATGTGCCGGGACTGCTAAATGAGATGCCTGAAAACAGATAGCTTGCCGCCCATAATGCCAGCGTGTTGATGGTCCAGCGTAATGCAAACAGCAGTACGGGGTGCACGTTTGTTGTCATGTAATAAATTCATCCAGCGTCAGGTTGCAGCAGCCGGAGGGTTTCCCCAAAGTGAGTCTCCGCTTCGATCACTACCGGTTCAATCACGTCTTCTGATAAGCCTATTATATCCCATGCGGCGTTGTGCAGGGGAGCTACGTGTTGGCTGTCGCTATTGCCAAAGCACACCGCAGTAGCGATGATATTGGCGAGATGGATCAATGCGGCATCGACAGGAAATTGCGGTGCTTTTTCCGGGGCATGGTGGTAGGCCACGGCTTCTTCGAGATGTTTGGGTAGCTTCCAGACACGTAACAATTCTCCGCCCACGGCGGCGTGGTCAAATCCCATCACGGCTTGTTCTGCCAGATGCAGCACTTCACCCTGATGGCTGGCGCGCAGCAGCGCCTCACGCGCCATTTCAGGAATTTTTTGGTAAATCAGTAGATTGCCAATGTCGTGCAACAGCCCCGCCACAAAGAAACGTTCAGTGTGGTGCTCGCGTCGTTGTGCCGCCAGCCCGCGCGCAATGAGTGCGCAGCCAACGCTGTGGTGCCAGAAGCTTTCCATGGTCACCAGATCATTCGAGAGACCATTAAAAACTTTAGCGACTGACGTGGCAAGGATTAAATCACGCAAATCCCGTGTGCCTATAATGGTGATGGCGCGTGAAACAGAATCAATTTTACTGGGAAAGCCATAAAAGGGGCTGTTAACAATTTTTAGCAGACGTGCGGTCATGCCCGGGTCCTGGCTGAGGGCACGCCCAATATCCGCCGCCGAATGGTGTGGATTATCTACAATTTGGTTGATGCGAAGATAAGTCTCTGGCAAGGAGGTTAAGTGGAGCGTGCCGGCGACCAGTTCACGCGGGCTAATCGCCATGCTGACAAAGCCCACGCACAGGCCGACCAGTGCGCAATTCGTACAGTCGGATGAGTTCCTTGATTAAAGGATGTCCGGCATTGCTGTGGCGGAACATTTCCAGTGCATGAGGAGTTGCGGATGTGGGGATGACGGGGCGGCCCGAGGGGAGTGTGGAGTGGGGTGTCTGGACAGTGATCTGTGTGATGCCATGCGCTTTCAGGATGCGCAGTTGTCGTGGCGAGAGCACGGTTCCCGCGCCTGCCAGGATATGGCCAGTGGTTCCCAGGATATCTGACGCAAGCACAGTACCTGGCGACACTTTATCAATGTCACGATAGATCATGATGTAATACCCCAAACCCTGAGTTAACGTTACCATTTTCAGGAGAAATTATTTTTAGCCTGAATTTATAAAATTCTTCAGGTCAAGGGATTGATATTACACATTTCTGGGCGATCATCAAGGTTTTTTTAGGTTGAAAGGGGGTGGAGGCAGGTCTGATGTGTGCTGAATCCGGATCAAGCATGTGAAATGACGGGTTTGAGGCCCATAAAGCCTGAAAACCTGTTGAAATCGTTTCGGTGGGAATAGGCTGGCAGGTTGATCGGCAAGGTGCAGCAAGTAACTATTTATGGTAGAATTCCTGGTTTATACAAGAGCCTTCCCAGAAACGGCCAAAGCGAACTTTTGAGAAGTTTTGTAACCACGTTTTCGATCCCTTAAGGATAGGTTTCTCCACATGAGCCAGTTCGCTAAAGAAGTTCTCCCTGTCAATATTGAAGAGGAGATGAAGCAGTCGTACATGGAATACGCGATGAGTGTGATTGTCGGGCGTGCCTTGCCGGATGTGCGTGACGGCCTCAAGCCCGTGCATCGTCGGGTATTGTATGCCATGCGTGAACTCGGTAACGACTGGAACAAGCCGTATAAAAAATCAGCGCGTGTGGTCGGTGATGTGATCGGTAAATATCACCCGCACGGCGACACGGCAGTGTATGACACTATCGTGCGTATGGCGCAACCGTTTTCATTGCGTTACATGCTGGTGGATGGTCAGGGTAATTTTGGTTCGGTGGATGGCGATGCGCCCGCAGCGATGCGTTACACCGAAGTCCGCATGTCACGTATTGCACATGAATTGCTGGCGGATCTTGACAAGGAAACGGTCAATTTTGCGCCTAATTACGATGAATCCGAAATTGAGCCGCAGGTATTCCCGGCACGTATTCCCAATTTGCTGATCAATGGTTCGGCAGGTATTGCCGTGGGCTTGGCCACCAACATCCCCCCCCACAATCTTACCGAGGTAGTGGACGCGTGTCTGGCGTTAATTGATGATCCGAATCTTGATATTGCCGCGTTGATGACCTATGTCCCCGGCCCGGACTTTCCCACGGCGGCCATCATTAACGGTGCACGGGGTATTCATGAGGCGTATCACACGGGTCGTGGACGCATTTATGTGCGTGCGCGTACTCATGTTGAAGTTGATGAAGCGCGTCATGGCAAGCAAACTATCGTGGTTACCGAGCTGCCTTATCAGGTAAACAAGGCGTTGTTGCTGGAGCGCATTGCTGGTCTGGTGAAAGAGAAGAAGCTTGAGGGTATCACCGAGCTGCGAGATGAGTCTGATAAAGACGGCATGCGTATGGTTATTGAGTTGCGACGGGGTGAAGTCGCTGAAGTGGTGATTAATAATCTGTGGCAACACACGCAGATGCAAAGCGTTTACGGCATCAACATGGTGGCGCTGGTAGACGGTCAGCCACGTTTATTGAACCTGAAGCAGATTCTCGAAGCCTTTATCCGGCATCGCCGTGAAGTAGTGACGCGTCGTACGGTATTTGATTTACGCAAGGCGCGTGAACGCGCTCATCTTTTGGAAGGGTTGGCCATCGCATTGGCGAACATTGATACCATTATCGCACTGATCAAGGCCGCGCCCAGCCCGGCAGAGGCCAAGATTGGTTTGATGGAGCGCGCCTGGACGCCGGGTCTGGTAACGGAAATGCTGGAGCGCGCGGGTGGCACGGTATCGCGCCCGGATGGGCTTGCCCCCGAGTTTGGCCTGAATATACAGGGGGGCGCGCAGGGTTATACCTTGTCGCCGGAGCAGGCACAGGCAATTCTTGATTTACGTCTGCATCGTTTGACGGGGTTGGAGCAAGACAAGATCTTTAGCGAATATAAGGATATTCTTGTCAAAATCAAGGATCTGCTTGATATTCTCAATAGTGCGGAACGCCTCATGCAGGTGATTCGTGAAGAGTTGGCCGCCATTCGCGAGCAATATGGCGATAAACGTCGTACCGAGATTATTACCACGCATCAGGATCTCAGTCTGGCAGATCTGATCAGTGAAGAAGATGTCGTGGTCACGCTCTCGCACGCCGGTTATGCCAAGTCGCAGCCGCTTTCCATGTACCGTGCGCAGCGTCGTGGGGGTAAGGGCAAGGCTGCCACCAGCATGAAAGAAGAGGATGTCATCGACAAACTTTTTGTCGCCAGTACCCACGATACTATTTTGTGTTTCTCCAGTCGCGGTAAAGTGTATTGGTTGAAGGTCTATGAGTTGCCGCAGGCCAGCCGTATTGCGCGTGGCAAGCCGATGGTGAATTTATTGCCACTGGAGGAAGGCGAGCGCATTACCGCCATCCTGCCGGTGCGTGAATACGAAGCGGGCAAATATGTGTTTATGGCAACCAGTAGCGGCATTGTCAAAAAGACTTCGCTGGAAGAGTTTTCCCGTCCGCGCAGCAGCGGTATTATTGCCGTGGAGTTGCTGGGTAATGACCAGCTGGTCGGCGTGGATGTTACAGATGGCACCAAAGACGTGATGCTGTTTGCCAGCAGTGGCAAGGCAGTGCGGTTTGACGAGAATGCGGTGCGTCCGATGGGGCGTACGGCGCGTGGTGTGCGAGGCATTACGCTGGGTACAGGCCAGCAGGTGATCTCGTTGATTATCGCTGCGTCGTCGCAGAATGGCGATGATCCTGCCACGCAGGGTGATGTACTTACGGCGACTGAGCGTGGTTATGGCAAGCGCACTTCAATCAGCGATTACCCGGTACATGGTCGAGGTGGGCAGGGTGTGATTTCAATTCAGACCAGTAATCGTAATGGTAATGTCATTGGGGCTGTGCTGGTTAATCAGGAAGATGAGATCATGTTGATCAGCGATGGCGGTACACTGGTGCGTACACGTGTCAGCGAGATCTCGGTACTGGGCCGCAACACTCAGGGTGTCAGGCTGATTAATCTGGATGACAGTGAAAAACTGGTAGTGGTCGAAAAGGTGGTGAGTATTGCGGAAGACCAGGACGCCGAACCTGGCGAGCAGAGTTTAGAGCCATCGGCGGATCTCACGGATTAGCGTCGGGCAATCATTGATTTTTGGATCTTGGGTACAGAGGAACTTATAACGATGTCACGTATTTACAATTTCAGTGCTGGTCCTGCCATGATGCCGCAGGAAGTTTTGGAAAAAGCCCGGGAGGAAATGCTCGACTGGTGCGGTTCGGGTATGTCAGTGATGGAGATGAGTCATCGCGGCAGGGAGTTTATCTCAATTGCCGAACAGGCCGAAGCGGATCTGCGTGAACTGTTGGCGGTGCCTGCCAATTACAAGGTGCTGTTCCTGCAGGGCGGTGCCAGCAGCCAGTTCGCCATGGTGCCAATGAACCTGCTGCGTGGTAAGGCCAAAGCCGATTACATCAATACGGGTATCTGGTCAGAGAAGGCCATCAGTGAAGCTAAACGTTATTGCGATGTGAATGTTGCAGCCAGCGCCAAGGATAGCAAATACACCGCTATTCCAGAGCGTGCCACCTGGCGTCTTGATCCGGCAGCGGCGTATGTACATTACACGCCCAATGAAACCATTGGTGGTTTGGAATTTCATGCGGTACCTGACGTGGGTGGCGTGCCATTGGTGGCCGACATGTCATCCACCTTTCTGTCGCGCCCCGTGGATGTCAGCAAGTTTGGTGTTATCTACGCCGGTGCGCAAAAGAACATGGGGCCTTCGGGGCTCACCGTGGTGATTGTACGTGATGACCTGATTGGCCAGACCTTGCCGGGTACACCCAGCATGTTTGATTATAAAATCCATGCCGACAATGGTTCGATGTATAACACGCCACCGACATATGGCTGGTATTGTGCCGGGCTGGTGTTCGACTGGCTCAAGCGTCGTGGCGGCTTGCAGGCAATGGCTGTCATCAACAAACGCAAGGCCAGCAAGCTTTATGCGGCGATTGATAAATCGCAATTTTACGCCAGCCCCATTGATCAGGCTTGTCGTTCACTGATGAATGTGCCGTTTATTCTGGCCGATGCCAATCTCGACAAGACCTTTGTGAAAGAGGCTGATGCGGCGGGTCTGGTGGCGCTGGCCGGGCATCGTTCGGTGGGCGGTATGCGTGCCAGTATTTACAATGCCATGCCGGAAGAGGGCGTGGATGCGCTGGTGACGTTCATGATCGACTTTGAAAAACGTCACGGTTAAGCGATAGACAGGATTACACTCGTGTTCAAAATACTGACTTTAAATAATATTTCAGCGCAGGGCCTGGAGCATTTGCCCGGTGATCGTTACGAAATAGCGGGTGTGGAAGGGGCGATGCAAGCGCCGGATGCTATTTTGCTGCGGTCCTTCAAGATGCACGACTACGCGCTTCCCGGCTCAGTCAAGGCCGTAGGGCGTGCGGGTGCAGGCGTAAATAACATTCCGGTAGACAAGCTCAGCGCACGCGGCATTCCGGTATTTAACGCGCCGGGGGCAAATGCCAATGCCGTGGCCGAACTGGTGCTGGCCGGCATGCTGCTGGCATGCCGCAATATCTGTCAGTCCTGGGATTTTGCCCGCCATGTTGAAGGTGATGATGCGAGCATCGACAAACAGGTTGAGGCAGGCAAGAAGGATTTTGTCGGCTATGAGTTACCGGGGCGCACGCTGGGTGTGATCGGATTGGGTGCGATTGGTGTGCGTGTGGCTAATCTGGCTACCAAGCTTGGCATGAAGGTGATTGGTTTTGATCCGGCGATTACCGTGCAGGCGGCATGGAAGCTGTCATCCGATGTACAGCAGGCTATCAGTGTTGATGACCTGTTATCGAAAGTTGACTTTGTGTCCTTTCATGTACCGCTGGTCGATGCGACCCGTAACATGCTCAGTGCCGAGCGCGTCCAGCTTATGAAAAAAGGTGCTGTAGTGCTTAACTTTTCGCGACAGGGCATTGTTGATGACATTGGGTTGGTGGCCGCACTTGAGGCTGGCAAGCTCTACAGTTATGTGTGTGATTTCCCCAGCAACCGGCTGAAGAAACACCCGCGTGTTATTACCTTGCCGCATTTGGGTGCTTCCACGGAAGAGGCGGAAGACAATTGTGCCGTGATGGTCGCTGATCAGGTGCGTGAGTTTCTGGAAAACGGCAATATCACCAATGCGGTGAATTTCCCCGAAGTGGTCATGCCGCGCACGGAAGGTCATCGCATTGCCATCGCCAATGCTAACGTGCCGAATATGGTCGGGCAGATCTCCACCACCATGGCTAGAGCAGGGTTGAATATTATTGATCTGTTAAATAAGTCCAAGGGGAATATCGCCTATACCCTGGCGGATGTGGAGACCGCGATTCCTGCTGCTGTGATCAAGGAGATTGCTGCAATTGAAGGAGTATTGGCGGTAAGGGTTTTGTAAAAGGGTGCCAGTAACCGACAATATTCATGATGACCACTAACCCACTGCAACAAATTCGCATTCACATTGATCAGCTGGATGAGCAGATTCAGGCGCTCATCAATGCGCGTGCACGCTGTGCGCAGGATATTGCCGCGTTGAAACTCAGTGCGGACACATCAGGAAATACGCCAGGCGACGCTGCTTTATCTGGCGCTACAACCGTGGATTTCTATCGCCCCGAGCGTGAAGCGCAGGTATTGCGCAAGGTCATGGCGCGTAATGCCGGGCCTTTGAGCGGTGAGGAAATGGCACGCTTGTTTCGTGAAATCATGTCAGCGTGCCTGGCGCTGGAGCAGCCGATGAAAATCGCTTTTCTTGGGCCGGAGGGCACCTTTACCCAGGCAGCCGCGCTCAAACATTTTGGCCAATCGGTGACGACCTTCTCACACGCGACTATCGGTGATGTATTTCGTGATGTGGAGTCACGCATCTCGCATTATGGCGTGGTTCCCGTGGAAAACTCCACAGAAGGTGTTGTTAATCATACCCTGGATATGTTTATGAACTCGCCGCTACAGATTTGTGGGGAAGTAGAGTTGCGTATACATCACCATTTGCTGGGGAACCTGAGTGATCTCAAAGGTATCACCCGTGTTTATTCCCATCAGCAGTCTCTGGCGCAATGTCGCGAGTGGCTGGATGAGAACTTGTGCGGAGTCGAGTGTATGGCGGTCAGCAGTAATGCCGAAGCCGCGCGCCGTGCCGCTCAGGAGGCAGGAGCAGCCGCCATTGCAGGTGAGGCGGCGGCGCAGATTTATAATCTGCGCATTCTGGCAGCCAATATTGAAGATGAACCTGATAACACAACGCGTTTTTTGATTATCGGTCCACAGTCACCACCGCCCAGTGGTCATGATAAAACCTCGTTGTTATTGTCGGCACGTAACCGTCCTGGCGCATTGCATCACCTGCTTGAACCGCTGTCGCGCCACGGTATTTCCATGACACGCATTGAATCCCGTCCATCGCGACGCGGCATGTGGGATTACGTATTTTTTATTGATATAGAAGGTCACTGCCAGGAACCAGACGTTGCTCTTGCATTGCAGGAGCTGGATGACGAAGCCGCCATGGTGAAAGTGTTGGGGTCATATCCCGGTGCAGTGCTTTAGGATGTATGAGATAACCCGAAAAATGCAGCAGAGGATGAGGTAATCCAGTGATTATTATTATGAAGGCCAATATCGCAGACAGTGAAATTACTGCGGTAGAGAAAAAATTGCAGACCATGGGCATGGGTGCCAACGTGTCGCGCGGTATTGAGCGTACGGTTATTGGTGCTATCGGCGACGAGCGTAAAATTGACAAGGAAACACTTGAAGCACTGCCGGGCGTCGAGAGTGTTGTACGCGTCATGAAGCCGTACAAGATCGTTTCACGTGAATCACATGTCGCAGACAGTGTTATTGATGTGCGCGGCATCAGGATCGGTGGAAAAACCATTCAGATCATTGCCGGGCCATGTTCTGTGGAAACACAGTCACAGATGGATAGTGCTGCTCAAAGTGTTGCGGCAGCAGGCTGCCGCTTGATGCGAGGCGGGGCGTTCAAGCCACGCAGCAGTCCTTATACCTTTCAGGGTGTGGGTGTTGGAGGTCTGGAAATGTTTCAGAGCGCTGCCAGAAAGCACAGCCTGCCTATTGTGACGGAATTGATGGATGTGCGCATGCTTGATACCTTCCTCAAGCACGGTGTAGACGTGATTCAGATCGGCACGCGGAACATGCAGAATTTTGATCTGCTCAAGGAAGTGGGCCGCGTGCAGACGCCCGTGATTCTCAAGCGAGGTATGTCGGCAACCATTTCGGAATGGTTAATGGCGGCGGAATACATTGCTGCGGGTGGCAATCACAATATTATTTTCTGTGAGCGTGGTGTGCGTGGTTTTGAAACGTATTACCGGAACATGCTGGATGTGACCGCGATCCCCGTGCTCAAACGTGAGACCCACTTGCCCGTGATCATTGATCCCAGCCATGCCGGTGGCAAGGCGTGGATGGTGCCCGCCCTGTCGCGTGCCGCAATTGCCGCGGGCGCGGATGGTTTGCTGATAGAAATGCATCCGACACCGGCGGAAGCATGGTGTGATGCTGATCAAGCGTTGACTCCTCAGGAGTTGATGACGTTGATGGGTGAATTGCGTGGCATTGCGCAAGTGATTGGCCGCGACTTATAGATTGCGTCAGGGTGACATAAAAGATACCCATGATTAAACGCCTTACCATCATTGGTGTCGGACTGATCGGTGGCTCTCTGGCCCGCGCGGTGAAGCGTGCCGGTTTATGTGAAGAGATTGTGGGTGGTGGGCGCGATGTTGCACAACTGCGCAGAGCAGTCGAGCTGGGCGTTGTCGACCGTTATGACACCGACATTGCCCGTGCGGTACACGATGCCGACATGGTGGTGCTCGCTGTGCCGCTGGGTGCGATGGAGCTGGTGTTGCGCGCTCTTGCAGGGCAGGTGCGCCCTGACACGATCATTACAGATGTGGGCAGCGCCAAGACCAGTGTAGTGGTTGCGGCGCGTAATGTTTTTGGTGAAGTGCCTGCCAACTTTGTACCGGGGCATCCGATTGCAGGCACTGAAAAAAATGGTGTTGAAGCGTCATTTGCAGAATTGTTTCAAGGGCGGCGAGTGATTCTGACGCCGTTACCTCATACAGATACGCATGCATTGACGCAGGTACGTCTGCTGTGGCGTGCTACGGGTGCTGAAATAACCGAGATGGGCGTGGAGCATCACGATGAAGTGCTGGCGGCAACGAGTCATTTACCGCATATATTGGCATACGCTCTGGTAGACACACTGGTGCGTATGGATACCGGTATGGATAACAGCGACGAAATATTTCGTTTTGCGGCCGGTGGTTTTCGTGACTTTACGCGTATTGTTGCTAGTGACCCGGTGATGTGGCGTGACATCTGTCTCGCCAATCGCCCTGCCATTATTACCTTGCTGGAGCGTTTCCGCAGTGATCTGGATGCTTTGACGGCCTCCATTCGCGTGGGCGATAGCGAAGGTATTCTGGCCGTATTCAATCGTGCCAAGGCAGCGCGTGATCGCTGTTATCAGAAAAAAGAAGATAATGATTCAGGAGCCAAATGAATAATTCTTGCCCCTCCACTTTCCTGGTCGAATCAGGCGGGCGCCTGCGTGGTAGCATGCGTGTGCCGGGTGATAAATCCATTTCTCACCGTTCCATCATGCTGGCTGCCATTGCAGAAGGCACGACACACATTACCGGTTTTCTGGAAGGCGAAGACAGCCTCGCGACCCTCAATGCCTTTCGTCAGATGGGGGTGCGCATTGAAGGTCCACAGCAGGGGCAGGTAACGGTACATGGAGTCGGCCTTCAGGGTCTTCAGGCACCTTCCGCGCCGCTGAATCTGGGGAATTCCGGCACTTCGATGCGTCTGCTGGCAGGATTATTGGCAGGTCAGGCGTTTGATGTGGAGATGACAGGCGATGCCTCCCTGTCGCGGCGACCGATGCGGCGTGTGACCGAGCCGTTAATGCAGATGGGGGCGCGCATTGAATCGACCGACACAGGCACGCCGCCGTTACGCATTCAAGGCAAGACGCGCCTCCAAGCGATCGACTATGTGATGCCGATGGCCAGTGCCCAGGTTAAATCATGCCTGCTGCTGGCGGGATTGTATGCCGAAGGCCAAACCTGTGTGACGGAGCCGGCGCCCACCCGTGATCACACCGAGCGTATGCTGAGAGGCTTCGGGTATCCGGTAGACATCCATGCTGGTAAAGTGTGCGTCAGTAGCGGTCATCGGCTGACCGGCACGGCGATTGAGGTGCCAGCCGACATTTCATCGGCCGCGTTCTTTATGGTGGGTGCAGCGATTGCCGGGGGTTCGGATCTGACGCTGGAACATGTCGGCATTAACCCTACGAGAACAGGTATTATTAATATTTTGCGATTAATGGGCGCGAACATTGAAGTGTTGCGTGAACGTGAGGTAGGGGGTGAGCCCGTAGCGGATATCCGGGTGCGTGCCAGCCGTTTGCAGGGCATCATCATCCCGCAGGATCAGGTGCCGCTGGCCATTGATGAATTTCCAGTCTTGTTTATTGCAGCGGCCTGTGCCGAAGGTGAAACCGTATTAATGGGCGC
>JAHFRW010000008.1:28082-34082 GCA_023266055.1 Gammaproteobacteria bacterium
GAGTTTTTGATACCTCCGGGTCTGGTGGCGGATGGCCGCGATATGGGCACGGTGATTTTTCCGACCGCGAAACTCAAGATATTTTTAACCGCCAGCCCGGAAGAACGTGCAAATCGGCGGTATAAACAGTTGAAAGATAAAGGGTTGGATGTTAATCTAGCGGATCTGTTAAGTGATATACGTGAGCGTGATGCACGCGACAGCACTCGCCGGGTAGCGCCCATGCAAGCGGCGCCCGATGCCGTGCTGGTGGAGACAACGGGTATTTTGGTAGACGCCGTGGTACAGCGTATCATTGAATTGTGGCAGCGTGCTGTATAATTCAATTTGATGGCAATTTCAATTGCCGGTTTCAAACATTACAAACATTACAAACATTATCTGAAAAGAGTTTACAACGCATCAGCTCAGCAGCAGAATTTGTTAAGGCAGGTGTACTTGCATGAACACCTGTTTGGCAATGGTGTCTGACCCGTCGGGTCAGACGTATTACTAACCCTCCGACCTTTATATAATGAAAAAAGGCGGATCAACACGTCGTCCCATACTCGATTTTGGGGCAAGGATCATGAGTCAATGACCGAAAGTTTTGCACAATTATTGGAAGAGAGCCAGTTTGGTACCCGTTTGCGTCCCGGCGCTATTGTAACAGCGACGGTGGTGCGCATGACACCCGACATGGTCATCGTGAATGCCGGTTTGAAATCGGAAAGCTCCATTCCCATGGAGCAGTTTCTGGATGAACGCGGTGGTGTCGAAGTTGTTGTCGGTGACCAGATAGATGTCGCGCTGGAAATGATGGAAGACGGCATGGGTGAAACCCGTCTGTCACGCGAAAAAGCCAAACGCGCCGAGTCATGGACACGTCTGGAACGCGCGCTGGAAAGCGGCGAAATCATCAAGGGCATTATCACCGGCAAAGTCAAGGGTGGCTTTACTGTCGATACCAATGCAGTGCGTGCGTTCCTGCCGGGTTCATTGGTCGATGTGCGTCCGCTGCGTGACACTACGCACCTGGAAGGCAAGGAGCTCGAATTCAAGGTTGTCAAGCTGGATCGCAAGCGCAATAACGTTGTGGTATCGCGGCGCGCCGTGGTTGAAAGTGAAGGTGGTGCAGTACGTCAGGCTTTGCTGGAAAACCTCGAAGAAGGTCAGGTGGTCAGAGGTGCCGTCAAGAATCTTACCGATTATGGCGCGTTTGTTGACCTGGGTGGCGTTGATGGTCTGTTGCATATCACCGACATGGCGTGGAAACGCGTCAAGCATCCTTCCGAAGTTGTGAATGTGGGCGATGAAGTTGATGTGAAGGTGCTCAAGTTTGATCGCGAGCGTAATCGCGTATCACTGGGCCTCAAGCAACTTGGTGAAGATCCATGGGTGGATATCGCACGCCGCTATCCGGTGAGCGCACGCCTGTTTGGCAAAATCACCAACATTGCTGATTACGGCTGCTTTGTCGAGATCGAAAGTGGCGTTGAAGGTTTGGTACACGTTTCTGAAATGGATTGGACTAACAAGAATGTTCATCCTTCCAAGGTTGTGCATCTGGGTGAAGAAGTTGAAGTGGTGGTGCTGGATATTGATGAAGGTCGTCGCCGTATCTCGCTGGGCATGAAGCAGTGCCGGGCTAATCCCTGGGAAGAGTTCTCTGCCACCCACAATAAAGGTGACAAAGTATTCGGTCAAATCAAATCCATCACCGATTTCGGTATCTTCGTTGGGCTGGAAGGTGCTATTGATGGATTGTTGCATTTATCCGACCTTTCCTGGAATCTTCCGGGCGAAGAAGCGGTGCGTAACTACAAGAAGGGTGATGAGGTTGAAGCGGTCATTCTGGCAATTGATCCTGAGCGTGAACGCATCTCGCTGGGAATCAAGCAGCTGGAAAAGGATCCGTTCTCCAATTTCGTGGCTGATCATGTCAAGGGCAGCTTTGTCAAAGGTGTGGTTAAGGAAGTTGATGCCAAAGGCGCTGTAATTCATCTTGAGGAAAGCGTTGAAGGACAACTGCGTGCTTCCGAGTTATCGCGTGAGCGTGTTGAAGATGCGCGTACCTTGCTCAAGGTGGGTGATGAAGTAGAAGCCAAGTTTATGGGAGTGGATCGCAAGAATCGCACCATTATCCTATCCATCAAGGCCAAGGATAACGAGGAAGAAGCAGAAGTCATGCAGGAATATACGCGTACGACTTCAAGTGCGACTACCCTGGGTGATTTGATCAAGGAAAAAATGGAAAACCGAGCGAGCGAATAAGTATCGCCCGTAGAACAATAACTTTCTGGTAACCTTCAGGAGCCTGTCTGACGTGGGGATTGTGTAATCACCCTGAGTCGGTCAGGCTCCCATTATATGAGTTGAGATCACTATGACAGATACCTATGATGATGGGGATAAGGGCATGACGAAGTCGGAACTGATTGATACCCTTGCGCACAAGCTTAATCATTTGACCTACAAGGATGTGGAGTTTTCGGTGAAGACTATTCTTGAGCAAATGGCTCAAACCCTGGCGGCAGGTGGCCGTATCGAAATTCGTGGTTTTGGGAGTTTTTCCTTGCACCATCGCCCTCCTCGTATGGGTAGAAATCCCAAAACAGGTGAGCCCGTACCTCTTGAGGGTAAATATGTTCCTCATTTCAAGCCAGGCAAGGAATTGCGCGATCGTGTAAATAACAGCGTGGAATTATCCTGAACATTTCGATTGGAATCTATCGCGAATGGTCAGTGCACTGAGATCATGTGAGGGAACTGCTGATCCGTCCTCGTTAGTTCCTTGTGTTGCCATGCAGCGGCGCATTATGGCGGCGGATGTTGCATAATGCCTTCAGCCATATTTGATACTCCAGTGATTCCTGGCAACCGTTTCAGTGTTGTTTCAGTCTTCGTATCCCTACAATCATTGTTACGACCTCGGTTGAGGCTTGCAGGATGCCTGATTCCAGGTATATTTTTCCGATTTAACGACATTCTCCTTGGCCCGATTATTCGTGTACTCAGGGTGTGCGTGGGTGTACAGGTATCCTCACCAGAGAATCGTTCCGACGTATTCTACGAGGCATGATGCAATCAGAGGATGTGGTATGTCGTATATCGTTTACTTAATCGTTTTCCTGTTGGTACTTGCGCTGGGCCTAGGTTTTAGCATCCTGAATGCCGAGCCAGTGGTGCTGGATTATTATTTTGGCAGTCAGCATCTATCCTTGTCCCTGGTGGTGCTTATTACTCTTACTGTGGGTGTGTTTACAGGTATCGTTGTCAGTCTGGCTATCATTCTCAAGCTTAAACGGGAAATTTCCCGCTTGCGCAAGGCAAATCAGGCGTTTGAAACAGATCTCGCCAGTTTACGTGCTCTTCCCGTCAGGGAAAAGTTTTGAATAATTATTTCCTGTTATTGCTGATATTGTTGCCAGTGGCGGCAGCCTCTGGCTGGTGGATGGCAAAACGGGAGGAGCGGCGCAAGCATGAAGAAAATGCGCTGGACTTGTCTCCGGATTACTTCAAGGGATTAAATTATCTTATCAACGAACAGCCTGATAAAGCCATTGAGGTGTTTGTCAAAATGCTTGAAGTTGATACCGAAACGGTGGAAACCCACTTTGCCCTGGGTAGCCTTTTTCGCCGACGTGGTGAAGTAGATCGCGCGATACGCATTCATCAGAATCTTATTGCCCGTCCCACACTGACCCAGGAGCAGCGTAATCAAGCCTTATTGGAGCTGGGGGAAGATTATCTGCGTGCGGGTTGGTTTGATCGTGCAGAAAGCTTATTTCTAAAACTCATTGAAACGGAAGGTGTGATGACGGATGTATTATCGGCTGCGACAACGGCAGATATATCAGTGCCGTCGGTGGCGAGTAGCCGTAAGCGACGTGTCTGCGTGCCGCAAGTGGCACCTGCATTGCGTTCATTATGTGATATCTACCAACAGGAGAGAGAGTGGGATCAGGCGATCCGTGTTGCTGAAAAACTGGAAACGGTTACCGGCAAGAACCTCAGTCCTGTCATTGCTCAATATTATTGTGAGCTGGCGGAGCAGGCGCGGCAGCGACAGGACGTCGATGAAGTCAGCAGCATGGTCAAGCGTGCGCTGATCGCTGACCCGAGATGTGTGCGTGCCAGCATTCTGCAGGGAGATGTTGAGATGATGTCAGGACATTACAGTGCTGCCTTGATGACCTATAAAAATGTTGAGGAACAGGATGCGGATTATCTGGCGGAAGTGATCCCACGGATCGTGGACTGTTATAATAAGCTGGGAACCCCCCAGGCTATCATGGAGTATTTGGAAAATATTTTGCAAAAGTACGCAGATGTTGCACCGCTATTGGCATTTGCTGAATTGTTACGTGACCAGCACAGAGAGCAGGATGCTGAAGTATTTGTTGCTGCGCACTTAAATAAGCAGCCAACGCTGCCAGGTTTAGCCTGTCTGGTTGATTTGTATCTTGCGGGAAGTGAGGGCAGGGTACGGGAATATTTTCTGGTGCTCAATGCCGCGATAAAAAAACTTTTGCACCAGCAGCCACTTTATCAGTGTGGGCAATGTGGGTTCTCGGGAAAGTCGCTGCACTGGCAGTGCCCGGGCTGTAAAAAATGGAGTACTCTGAAGCCTGTGCATGGCATGGATGAGACAAAAAAGGAATGAGGACGTCATGATCAATTCACGGATTATCGTCGCATTGGATTATGCCGACCCTGCTCAGGCGCTGGATCTGGTCAGTGGTTTATCACCACAGTATTGTCGGCTCAAGGTGGGCAAGGAACTCTTCACCCGTACCGGGCCTGCCATAGTGGAGAAATGGGTGAGTGAGGGGTTTGATGTTTTCCTTGACTTGAAATTTCACGATATTGCCCATACTGTGGCGCAGGCCTGTACTGCTGCGGCTGACCTGGGAGTATGGATGGTGAATGTGCATGCCTTGGGTGGACGTAAAATGATGGAAGCTGCCCGGGAGGCGATTGATCGCTCATCCCATCGTCCGCGTTTGATTGGTGTAACCGTGTTGACGAGCCTGGATGAGCAGGATTTGTGTGAAGTCGGTCTGTTCGATACGGCGCGTGAAAATGTTTTGCGGCTTGCTGCCCTGGCAAAAAAATCAGGACTGGATGGAGTGGTGTGTTCACCTCGGGAGGTTGTGGACTTACGGCAGGCACAAGGTGTGGAATTTTGTCTGGTAACACCGGGTATCCGCCCACAAGGGGCACAACTGAATGATCAGCGGCGTGTTATGACACCGATGGATGCAATTCGTAATGGCGCGGATTATCTGGTAATTGGCCGCCCCATTACGGCAGCAAAGGAACCCTTGAGTGCCTTGCTGGATATTCAGGCGGAGATTGCTGCTGTGCTGGACTCGGTGACGGCGTAAGAAATTATTTTTAATGATGATTATGATTGGATTGAATGGTAATGACAGATAAGCATGTATCGGGTTCCGTGTCTGCGGTTGGTGAGGCGCAGGATTTCCACCAGGAAGATGACATCAGTTTAATCGACTTATGGAGAGTGATTGTTAAAAGAAAGTGGCTTGTTTTTATAACGGTCGCGATGGCCTTGTCCATGGTGGGTGCATGGTTGCTGATAGTAAAGCCTGTTTATGAGAGCCGTACTGTTTTAGGCATCGGACAGATAGGGCCAATGGGAGCGGTGGGGCCGTTGGAAACACCACAGTTGCTGGTACAGCGGTTGAAAGAGGAATACCGCGTCAAGGATCAAAGCGAGGGAGAGACAATATTACCTGCGGTTAAGGACGTAAAGACCATGGAGAAAACCTTGCCCAATGGTGTTGAGATTTTCGCCCAGGCGCATGACGCGCAGGACGCGCAGAAATTTCTTGCCGAGGTGGTCGCTAAAGTGATTAAGCGACATCAGAAATTATTTGACCTTGGTCGATCCGAACAAAACAGGCAACTGGAGTCCTTGCAGAAGGAATCTGAACGTATTGAACAGGCGCTAGCCTTGATCGAGCATCGTATATCCGCATTGGTCAACAATGAGGC
>JAHFRW010000008.1:34182-38324 GCA_023266055.1 Gammaproteobacteria bacterium
GCAGCCAGTCGGCTCAGCAATAGCAGGCTGGCTGAATAATAATCCTGTTGGGCATACTCATCAACGGCGACCTTTGTTGTGATGTTGTGTGATGTGTAGATGAGTTGAATGATGGCTTTAAACCCGGGTGAGGCCTCGTACGAGCCAACGGTGTTGTTCAGCAGGTTGGTTGTGGGTGCAATGTGGTGCGAGCCGTTACTGGAGGATGTCCAGAAATTGATAAAGGGCATTATTATATCTGCTTTGTCGTGTCTGGCCCATGCCAGGTACAGCGGGATGCGTATCGCATTATAGCCAAAATGTGGCTCAAACTGTTCAGGTAGTGAAAGTTTGTGGCCTTTTTTATCCCGTGATTCGTGTCCCAGCAGGAGCCAGTCGGGCGGTAGGTTCCATCGTCCGAAGCGCGCTGCCTTAATCAGTTTCAAGCCACTTTGCGTCAATTGCCCCCATTCTTTTGCTGGGTCAAACCGGTTGAAATCATTAAACGCCGGAAAGATCCAATACGATAAATTCACAACAATACCGTTATTTTTTTCAAAGCCTGTTGCTCCGGGTAATAATGCCAATCCCTGTGCAGTTCGGCGTATGAGTTTGGTGCGGATGTCCCGTGAAATTTGCTGCGCTGCATGGCGGTACCCGGCATTATTCCATTGCTGTGCGGCGCGATACAGTGCCCAGGCGATGAGGATATCACCATCACTGGCATTGTTTGGATCAGTCACGGCAGGTGTTTTGGTGGGTTCCCAACGCCATGCGAAAAGTTTGTCTTTGCGTATTTGTAAATTTTGTTGAGTCCAGTGCCATAGTTTTTGAAATGTTTCCTGATCATGATAGGCATTTGCCAGCAACATGCCTGTGCCCTGTCCTTCGGAGTGGCTGATATTTTTGTTGCCTGTATCCACAACCCGGCCCTCGGGAGTGATGTAAAGCTGTTGATAGTTTTCCCATAATTCAGGGCTTAGCTTGGCAGTGGGCATGGGTGTCAATGGAGATGCGGCGATGCCAAGGGGTGTTGATAATAAAATACTGGCTAAAATAAAAGCGCATTTTTTGAGCCAGTGAGATGCCAGAAGATAACAGCCGGCGATATCAAAAGTATTACCGGCTGTTCGAAGCGAGGATGTGATGCGCTTAATGTTTATGCGGCGGACTTGCTGTGTCTGGTGCTTGATCGGTAGACTCTTCATCGGCTTCCATATCACCTCCGTGTGACGCTGATCCCATCATCATTTGCATCATGAGTGGTGCAACCATTTCAATGTGTTTGCCCATGAGTTGCAGGTGTTCATCCTTTAATTTTTCACGCTCCCGGGCATTTTTGGTTTGCTGGATTTTGTGTGAAAGATCGTGCATTTTCAGGAGTGTATCCTGCATTTCCTGCAAGTATTTTTTCATATCTACGGGGGCCATTTCTTCTGCCGGTGGTGTTGTCTCAGCAGTGGCCGACGCTTGTGGAGGGTGCCCGTGGCTGCTACCCTCATCTGCGGCCTGTGCCAGTGGTGATGAAAGCAGGGCGGCTAAAAGAGTGGCCTGTAGCCAGCAATGTTTTTTCATGAAATGCCTCGGTGTTAGTTATATTATCAAGAGATCTATTTAACGGGTGTGATAGTGGTAATGACAAAGGTGCCGTCGGGTTCCTTGGTGACGTCAAAATCCACTTTCATGCCAACCTTTATTCTATCAAGGCTGGTTTTATTTTTCACTTTGAAACTCATGGTCATTCCCATCCAGCCCAGGCTTTTGATAGGTCCGTGGGTAAGATTCACGGTGTTCGTGGCAGTATCTATGCTGTTAACGCTACCCTGACCCTTGTGTGATGACATGGGCGTGTGTTTGTCTGTTTCCATGCCCGCCATACCCTTCATGTTATCTGCATGGGCCGGTATAAACAGCATGCCGAGTAATGCAAGAATGGGCAGTGTGCGTGATATTTTTTTCATGTGTGTGGTCTCCTGGATGAAATACTAATGGATGTTACCTTGGGTGTATAGAGCCTTGAGTGTTATTTTACCAGGATGTTGAAAAAGGCCTTGGATGGCCTTTTTCAACATCCTGGTAGGGGGATGCTAACTTAATTTTAATGATCGTTTTTTCCACAGCGCATAGAGTACCGGAATCACTAACAGGCTCAGCAGTGGTGCAGTAATCATACCCCCAATCATGGGGGCGGCAATACGCTGCATGACTTCCGAACCGGTGCCGTGGCTTAACATGATGGGTAACAGGCCAGCGATAATCACGGCTACCGTCATCATTTTCGGGCGTACACGCAACACAGCGCCTTCAATAATGGCTATTTTAAGATCAGCCCATGAATTCATGCGGCCTTCCGTTTGAGACTGTCTTACAGCCTGGTTCAGGTAGAGTAGCATGATAATGCCAAATTCCGCCGCCACACCCGCCAGTGCGATGAAGCCGACGCCCACGGCGACGGAGAGTTGGTAGCCGAGGAGATAAATCAGCCAGAAACCACCGATCAGGGCAAACGGCAGGCTGACAATAATAATCATTACTTCCATGGCATTGCGGAAGTTAAGGTAGAGTAATAATACGATCAGCCCAAGTGTCAGAGGAATAACGAGCTTGAGTTTGGCCTTGGCGCGTTCCATATATTCATATTGGCCGGACCAGGTGAGTGAGTAACCTGACGGGAGTTTTACCTGCTGTTCCACGGCAGCCTTGGCGTTGGCAACAAAACTGCCCACGCTGATATTGGCGGTGTCGTCGATATCGACGTAGATCCAACCATTCAGGCGGGCGTTTTCACTTTTAATTTCCGGTGGGCCATCTGTCAGGTGTAATGTGGCAAGCTCACCCAAGGGGATTTGTGCGCCTGACGGTGTTGCGATGCGGCTTGCGGTCAGCGCACTGACAGAGTCGCGTAACGCACGTGGATAACGTAGATTAATGGGATAGCGCTCGCGTCCTTCAACGGTGGTAGTAATATTTTCACCACCAATGGCCGTGCGGATCATATCCTGCACGTCCATTACATTCAGGCCATAGCGCGCCGCCAGGGTGCGGTTTACTTCAATGTCGATGTAACGTCCACCACTGACACGTTCTGCGAAAGCGGAGCGGGTACCGGGCAATTTTTTAATGATAGCTTCAATGTCTTTACCAACGCGCTCGATACCTGCCAGATCGGGTCCCGCTATTTTGATCCCTACGGGGGTACGAATACCGGTGGCGAGCATGTCGATCCGATTGCGGATCGGCATTACCCAGGCATTGGTGAGGCCGGGCACTTGCACGCTATCGTTGAGTTCTTTCTTGAGTTTATCAAGTGTCATGCCGGGTCGCCATTCAGATGGGTCCTTGAGTTGTACCACGGTCTCGAACATTGATAGTGGTGCAGGATCAGTGGCAGTTTCGGCGCGCCCGGCCTTACCGAATACACGCTTGACTTCGGGGATACTCTTGATCATTTTGTCGGTCTGTTGCAGGATACGCGTCGCTTCACCAATAGAAATGGAGGGCAAGGTGATGGGCATGTAAAGTAAATCACCTTCGTCCAGTGCAGGCATGAATTCTGATCCCAGGCGCTGCAAGGGATAAATAATGGTTGCCAGCAATACCAGAGCAACTATTACTGTCAGCAGGCGGAAACGCAATACTCCATTGATCAACGGTTGATAGGCAGCAATCAACAGGCGATTCAACGGATTTTTACCTTCGGGAAGAATACGCCCCCGAATTAAATAACCCATCAATACCGGTACCAGTGTCACTGCCAATCCGGCGGCTGCGGCCATGGCGTAGGTTTTGGTATAGGCGAGCGGGGCGAACAGCCGCCCTTCCTGTGCTTCCAGCGTGAACACTGGCAGAAATGACACCGTGATAATCAGGAGTGAAAAAAATAATGCGGGCCCTACTTCGTGAGCGGCTGTACGAACTATTTCCCAATAATTCACAGACGATATATTGCGTATGCCTGCAGTCGATTTTCCGTCAGTATATCCATGCACGGCGCGTTCCAGGTGTTTATGCATGTTTTCGATCATGACAATTGCGGCGTCAACCATGGCGCCTATCGCAATTGCAATCCCTCCCAACGACATAATATTGGCATTGATTCCTTGTTGATGCATGATGATAAAGGCAGTAAGAATACCCACGGGCAAACTGATAATGGCCACCAG
>JAHFRW010000008.1:38424-72445 GCA_023266055.1 Gammaproteobacteria bacterium
TGCTTGACCATACCGCCTACTGTTGCAACTTCAGCGACACCCGGCAGACGTTGCAATTCAAATTTAATGAACCAGTCCTGCAATGAGCGTAGTTGCGATAAATCGTGTTGGTTGCTGCGATCCACCAGTGCATATTCATATATCCAGCCTACACCGGTAGCATCAGGCCCCAAGGTTGGAACCACCCCTGAGGGCAAGCGCGATTGCGCCTGATTGATATACTCAAGCACCCGCGAGCGTGCCCAATAGGGATCGGTGCCATCCTTGAATAATACATAAATAAATGAGTCGCCGAAAAAAGAGTAACCACGCACAGTCGTGGCGCCAGGTACGGCCAGCAATGTCGTAGTGAGTGGATATGTGACCTGATCTTCTACTACTTGTGGTGCCTGACCGGGAAAGCTGGTCTTGATAATTACCTGTACATCGGACAGGTCAGGGATGGCATCCACAGGTGTTTTTTGTACGCTATATATACCCCAGACAATCAATCCCATCGTCGCAAGCAGTACCAGGAAGCGATTTCCCAAAGACCAGTTGATAATGGCGTTGATCATTGCCGGTGCCCGGTATGATTGTTCGGTACCGGATCCGCTGCCGTGTCATTATTCCCGCCCTCAAGGCGATGTAACCCTCCCGTGAAACTGGCCTCCGCATCCAGCAAAAACTGTCCACTTAATACCACACGCTGATTAACGTCCAATCCTTCCAGAATCTCTATAAATTTACTGGTCTCTGTTCCGATCCGCACCTTGACGGGTTTGAAGCGCCCTTCACTCAGAGCGACAATGACCACATTCTGCATGCCAGTGCGTAGCAGTGCTTCGCGTGGTATGGCAAGTGTCTGCATTCTGGGTGATGATTGAATACTGGCATTTACAAACATGCCAGGGCGTAACACGTTGTCGGGATTATCAAACACCAAACGTGCCTGCACAGTGCGGCTCTGTGGATTAAGTGTTGGATAAAGATAATCAATGTGCCCACGCCACTCACGCCCTGGAACATGAGTGGCATGTAATATGACCAGATCCCCTCGTTTTACAAAATCGGTCTGGTTGGCATAAATCTCCATAATGACCCAGATACGCGAAAGATCAGCCAGACTATAGAGACGGATATCAGGAGTGACATATCCTCCTTCACGCATATTCAGCTCGGTAATAATGCCATGATGAGATGCATACAGTTTGACAGTGCGGCGCACCTTGCCACTTCTTTCCAGTGCCTCGATATCAGCATTTGACATATCCAGTAAGCGTAATCGTTCACGCACGGTGTCGAGCAAGGATTGACTGTCTTTCGATAGCGGAGAATCTGAAAAACGCTTGACGCCATTCATTGCTACCAGAAATTCCTCCTGGGCATTTACAAGTTCGGGTGCATATATTTCTGCCAATAATTGGCCACGTTGCACGGAGTCGCCCAGCGCCTTGACATAAACACGCTCTACCCAGCCGCTGATTTTAGGGTTGAAAAAACTGATGCCACGTTCATCGACAGCCACTGTCCCTATCACATCAATGGGTGTTGCGAATGACTGACGTTGTACCACCGTGGTGCGAACTCCCAGGTTCTGCACGACACGGGGATCAATTTCAAGTACACCGGCGGCCGCTTTCTTGTCAGCATATACCGGTATGTAATCCATACCCATATTATCTTTTTGAGGCATGGGAGAGGTGATGTTCGGATCCATCGGATTGCGATAAAAGAGAATCCTGCCCTCGGATTCGGTTTTGGAGTTTTCGTCTTCATAAACAGCGATGTAATCCATACCCATATTATCTTTCTGCGGGACGGGTGAGGTAATCGATGCATCCATGGGATTACGATAAAATAAAACCTTTTTCTCCGTGGTAGACAGGGTCACGGTTTGCATAGGTGATATGGTAACGTTGGATTGAAAGCGGGCATTGAGAAGCCAGCCAGCTGCAATACCAATGGCGATACCTGCACCTGCTACACCCAGCAGCAAGGGATTTTTTTTAATGCTCATGACCGGATGTTTCTGTAGTAATAGTGCCAAGGTAATTCAATTCAGCACTGGCGATCCATAAATCTGTACGCAAGCGCCATTGCCGTAATGTGTAATCAAGATTAATCTGACGCGCACGCAAAACACTGGCCATATCAGTTTTTCCTGTGCGATAGGTTGCGAGCAGCGCATTCACTGTTTGTTCCGTTTGAGGTAGCAGCGTATTTTCAAGCAACTTCAGTCGCGACACGAGGTGTGTGTATTCGGCATAGCGTGCATGAGCTTCCGCATTCATCTGTAATAATAAATCATCTCGTTGATAACGTAGCGCCAGCCATTGTGCCTGACGTTCCTGCACGCGAGCGTCCTGTCGCCGGGCAGTCCATAATGGCACGCTCATTACCACGCCTGCTGAAATCATGTCAGGTACCTTTGCACCGTTTGCATCATGTGCGGTACGATAACCATACATGGCTTCTATGCCAAACTCCGGATAGTAGTCACGACGTGCGGTTGCCAAGTCTAGTGCCGCAGCACGAATCTGGGCATCCAATGTTGTAACCTGAGGATGTTGGGGTAATGTGTTTATTAATTCATTGTCAGTGTGTACAGTAGGTGCTGCGGGTAACTCTGGTGTTGCAGCGAGGTTGGTGCCAGGCATACCAATAAGCCGTGCCAAGCGACTTTGTGCCATGCGGTATGTGGCCTGAATGCTCTCTTCACGTTCGAGTAAATCATCTCGCTCCAGTTGGGCCTTCAGTACATCAGCTTCCTGTGCCAAGCCGTTACGGTATTGAGCACGCGCCGCCTGCACAATCTGATCGAGCAATTCATGGTTGGTGCGTATCGTGGCTAATTCGCGCTCCTGGTAATAAACATTCAGCCACGCCATATGCACTTCATGCCGCAGGCGCGCCCGGGTATCGCGGTATTTGCTTTGTGCAGCAAGTGTTCCCTGTTCAGCGCTTTTCTGTATTAATCCGAGCTTGCCCAAGGGTGGAAACATCTGCGTAATGCCCAGCGTGACCATGCTCATTTCGTAGCGGTTCAAGGCCAAGCTATCGATGGGAAAATTTTGCAGACCGAAACGTATTTGCGGGTCAGACAATTGGCCTGCAGAAAGCGCACGTGTTCGATTTATCTCGATCTCTGCCTGTGATTGCGACAATATGGGATGACGCTGTAACGCCAATCGTTCTGCTATCTCAAGACTCAATATAATGGTTTCATCTGCTGTGGCAGGTGTCAGCCAGATTGGCATCAATACGCATGCCATTGTCATGACCCTGTGATATAAAGATAAGCGCTTCAAAAATGACTCCTATTGCTTTTTATACGCTTCATCAACAAATACACTGCCTACCGTGTGTTTGGTGAGCCATTCTGCGTAGAGCTGGTCTGTCCATAATGACTGGAACCATGCAATCACGGTGGTGATTTGGTCATCGGTCAACGTGTTTTGAAAGGGTGGCATGTTACCCTTGCCAAACTCACTACCGTATTTGATACGATGGTGGAGTTGTGTTCTCGAGCTATGCCATTCACGGCCAGTGCCATTGAGTGGTGGAGGCAGATACTGTCCTTCCTGTAATGCTTTTCTCCATGTGGGGTTGCCTTCTGCCTTATCGCCATGACAGTTTGCACAATGTTGCTTGTACAACTGTTCACCCGCAGTGATTTGCTGAAGGTTATGCGGACGCACCACATCCACACCCGTGAGAGTAGATATGGTTTTTCCGTGCGGAAGACTGGTGTTTTCAGCGTTGGGAGAAGTGTTCGATGAGTCACATGCATTCAATGCCATGACACAAAATGCACTGACCAAAATTCTTTTGCCTTGTTTCATGGGTACATATCCCTTGATATTAATGATTGTGTGGACGTGCGGGATCATCGACATGGTCGTGTGTCTTTTTCCCCGTAGGGGCGTTCGATTCCGTATTCATGTTTTTTGTGCTGTCCTGCGTGGAATCTGTTATTTCATCATGCCCGCCACTATGTATTGTGGTATCAGGCATTGACATGGGATCAGCCGCATCGCTGGCATGTTCGTGGGCGCCATTACCACTATGCTGGTGAGCATGGCCACCACTTTCTTTTTTGGGCAGTGACATTACGCCTAGCCCATGGCGATATACTAGCTCGGCACCATGCCAGGCGGTGGCTAATAACAAGCCCTGTGCAGCCAGTAATGCGACCAGAAAGGCGGCTTGTACAGGTTTGCCCGCGCGGTAACGTACCAGTGACCACACCGCGATGGGCAAAAACATGGCCAGTGTAGCCAGGGCCAGATTGCGATGTTCAATCATTGCTTCATGTGAGGGTGTGTCGTGATCAACGCTGTTAAAGGCGAACCATCCTGCGGTTGCAGTTAACAGCGAAATCGCAGCTCCCATCCATAAATTCCAGTGGGCCACGGTCAGCCATTGGTCGTGCCATTTATGAGTGGATAATATTCGTCCCAACATAAAAAACAGCACGGACATACTGAACAATGCCACTGTGAAATGCACAAAAATGGGATGCCAATTGGGGATAATTTCAATCATATCTATAACTCCCTGTGATGTTTGGATAGCGAAAAATCACGCGTGGACACATGTTATTTGCCATATGGCCGAGACACACACACATGTTACCCGAATGCGGACAGGTAACAGATAGTAGAGTTTAGCCTAACAGGGTATGACGGGGGGGTTTTGTTGCAGTAGGTATGATGATGCTGGTGAGTGTCACCGTGAAGGTAACGCGGGGAGTGTAAGGGGATATAGGTGTGGCGTCGTGGATGACGCCGAGTACAGCCATACAACAATGCGCTCCACTGGAACAGTGCGGGGTTGTGTTGCCCGTGCTTTTATCGTTGGGCATGTCGCAGGGGGGGTTGCACGGTCCATCGGACATGGCCTGCTGATTGTTATGGGGGAATGGAATCGTAGGTGATGCAGTATCGTGCAGTGGGATTCCCACACGTTGGCTTGTGTCTGCGGGGTTGTAGTTATCGGCAAAGGCAATTTTCACGGGCATGACTATCAATGCCAGGGCCAGAAGCAGATGGGTTATCTTGCGGGTTAAGCCTTTCATCATACTAGATATAATATATGTGCTGTATATTTGTCAAATGGGCGTGTGTCTGGTGTTTCTGGAGGACGTCGCTGGCAGGATATTGCGATTAAAATAAGATATTGAATTTAATGTACTATTCTTCGTATGATGGCCTTCCCGAGCTGGAGGATTGTTCGACATCTCCCTTGAGGATATTTTCCTTGATATTAATAATGATATTAACCTTTATCAATGACGGATCGTTTAAGAGTTAATCTCAAATGTCGATATAAGCATGGGTTGCCAAGTTCCGTGCTCGGCGCTAATATTGCCATAATTTTAATAGGGTTAATGTGTTATGGAGTTGTTTTTGAGGGCGACTGGTCCCGCGATTGCCGTATTGCCAACAAGTACTCAGGCACCCCCTTCAGTCCGTGGTATGGATTGCTTCCATGTTATACGCAAAAAAATACTATCTGCAGTTATTCTAAGTACGTTGGTGTTTAGTCATTCCCTGTGGGCTGCCGAAGCAGACCTTACCTCCTTTTCGATTGAACAACTCATGGAGTTGGAGGTTTCAAGCGCGTCCAAATTTCCTCAAAAAGTCAGTGAAGCACCTGCGGCGGTGACTGTTATTACATCCAAGGATATTAAGGCTCAAGGGTACCGTACATTTGCGGATGTTTTGCGCGGTGTTCGTGGCCTGTATATAACCTACGACAGAAATTATAGTTATATAGGTTCGCGTGGGTTTGGGCGACCGGGAGATTACAATACGCGTATCCTTTTTCTGTTGGATGGAAATCGCCTGAACGATAATGTGTATGATCTTGGACTTATTGGCACGGAATTTATTCTTGACCTGGAGCTTATCGATCGTATTGAATTTGTACCTGGCCCTGGTTCAGCCGTATATGGTAACAACGCTTTCTTTGGAGTGATTAACGTCATCACAAAAAAATCCCAACAGTTGGATGGGTTGGAGGTTGCGGCTGAAGTGGCAGGTTATGGTACCCATAAAAAGAGAATGAGTTATGGGCATAAACTGAGCAACGGGATGGAATTTTCCTTTGCTGGTTCTGTGTATCGAAGCCAGGGAGAAAACCGGTTTTTCCCCGATTTCGATGATCCCACCACCAGCAACGGTATAGCACAGGGGCTTGATTACGATCGCTATCAAAGGCTGTTCGCAAAACTGGAAGGGGCACAGTTCGTTGCCGAGGTCGCATATTCGGATCGAAAGAAAGGTGTTCCAACGGCTGCATTTGGCCAGAACTTTAATGATCCACGCAGTTATACCGATGATTTTCAGGTTTCAATTAATCTTGCCTACAATAACAGGCTTACACAGGATCTGGACTTTCTGGCCAGAGTGTATCATGGGCAATATGATTATCTTGGCAGTTATGTTTTCGCCGCTGGCCCATCCCAGGATAGATCCAAGAGTCGTTGGTGGGGTACGGAAGCAAGATTGATCAACACTTCCTTTACCGGACACAAGTTGCTTGCAGGGATGGAATACCAATGGAACCCACATCAAGACCAGCATTTTTTTAATCCTGATACGAACGTTTACAGCCTGATTGCGGCCTTTAGCAGTGATCAATTGGGCTTCTATCTTCAGGATGAATATAAATGGAATGAGAGATGGATGTTCAATGTTGGTTTACGTTGGGATAAGGATACTCTCGATCAAACACATGTTAACCCGCGTTTTGCAGCTATCTATAAAGCAAGCGCACAAACCACACTGAAGGCATTGTATGGCACGGCTTATCGAGCACCGAATGCTTATGAGAAATTTTATTTTTCCGCCACAGGGGAATTGCAGGCTGAGAAAATAAAAACGCTGGAAGGTGTAATTGAGCATTATTTTTCAAATGATATGAGATTTTCATTGTCGGCTTACCGCTACAAAATAGATGATTTAATCGAATTGGATAACAATAGCGCTCTCTTTTTTGTGAATCTTGGTAAAACATCAGCGCACGGTATTGAGGTCGAAGGGGAGCAGAATTTTGAGAACGATGCTCGACTCAAGATCAGTTATACCTGGCAGCATGCCAGAGATGTTGATTCGGGTGGAGATCTGGATAATTCACCGAAAAATATTGCCAAATTGAACTATAGAACACCTCTGCTTAATTATGCGTTTCAGGTTGCCGTTGAACTGCAGTATACGGGTGAGCGAAAAACCTATCTTGGTGGGTCAGTTGACGATTTTATGGTTGCTAATGTCACCTTGATCAGTGCCAGGCTCATCAGGAATACAGAATTGTATGCCAGTATATATAACGTATTTGACAATAGATACTTGGATCCACCCTCAGACGAGCACATTGATTCATCGGGTAGGGCATTGACAGGACTGCCACAAAATGGCCGTGATTTTCGTGTTGGCGTGACCCATAAATTTTAGATTTTAATTTATAGCCGGGTAATGCAGGGATTGTGATTGGCCACAATGAAAAATTTGATAATACAATCAATTTCCATGATTTTTTTATCTATGGGTTTATCTGTTGCATCCACCGTATCGGCAGAAGTACAGGAATATGAGATTAAGGCCGCATTTATCTATAATTTTATCAGTTTTACTGAGTGGCCTGAAAAAACGGGGGCCAATATTAATATTTGCACGTTGGGTGAAAGCCCATTGAATATAGCGTTTGATGCGTTGAAAAAAAAATCGGCGAAAGGCGTTACCATTATGATTCACCGCCTGCGTATCGAAGATAGTTTAAAAGATTGTCAGGTGATTTTTTTAGGTGAATTGGATCGTATGAGCTTTATTAAAGTTATGAGCAGCCTGAAATCCATGCCCATTCTCACGGTAACAGACAGTGCTGGCTTGGTGGAAGAAGGTGTGATGATTGAGTTAGGGATCGAAGAGCGACGTATCGTGTTCAAGATTAATGTTGAGTCTGCAAAAAAATCACGATTAATGATCAGCTCAAAATTGCTGAGATTGGCCAAGGTTGTTTATTAAGGCAATGGAGTTAAAATCATTCTTGTCAAGTCCACAATCCATCCGCCATAAGCTGATGGTTATTGGTTTAACTACCTCTGGACTGGTAATTCTTTTGTTTTTGATGGCGAGTGGATTGCTTGCCAGGGAATTTTTCAGTGCGAAGCAGGCGATGCAGCATGAGCTTTTGAGCCAGGCAAAAATGATCGCGGAAAATAGCTCCGCTGCAGTTGTATTTGACAATCGGTCAGAAGCAAGAAAAATACTTTCGGCATTAAATTCCTCTCCTGTTATTGTCGAGGCAGTCATTTCATTGCCGGATAATGAAGTATTCGCATGGTTTGTCCGGGAAAATTTTCAGGATAACTCCAGAATTTTAAAGGATAAGATATTGTCTGACTCTGGTTTTGGTAATGGGGATCTTACGGTCGATAGTGACATAGTCGTAGACGGGAGGCATGTGGGTACACTGCGCATTGGCGCAACCATGAAACCAGTGTATGACCGACTTCTGGTGTTTGGTTTTATTGTTATCTTGCTTACTGTTGCCGGGCTGGCAGTTTCTTTTTATTTGTTGCGACAACTACAGCGATCCATTACCGGGCCATTGCTTGACCTGACCGATATGATGGAACGAGTTTCAACAACCGAAAATTATAGTTTACGTGCAAGTATAGAAACTCAGGATGAAGTGGGTCTTTTAACAAGTCGATTTAATGAAATGCTGGAGAAAATTCAGCTCCATGACCATGCCATGGAAAAGGAATTGCAGGAGCGCCAGTGTGCTGAAGAACGTCTGGATTATATTGCACATTATGATCCCGTTACCACACTTCCTAACCGTAATTTTTTTAATGTGCGCCTTCACCAGCTATCTGTACAGGCTCGTGAGCAAGGGGTTCGTTCGGCACTTATGTTTATCGATCTGGATAATTTCAAGATTATTAACGATAACCTTGGCCACCAGGTGGGTGATCTGGTGCTTAAAGCTGTTGCTGCGCGCTTGCGGCTTATGTTGCGTCTCACAGATGTCATTTCCCGTATTGGTGGTGATGAATTCGCCATCTTGTTGGCGGGGTTACCTGCTTCGGAGCATGCCGGAATTGTGGCGGAAAAAATAAGCCATTCATTGGCCGGCCCCTTCCAGATTGGAGAGCACGAAATCTACGCGCATGCGAGTATTGGAATTGCAATTTGTCCCGAAGACGCAACAGATCCCATGGATCTATTACGGCTTGCCGATACGGCAATGTATTATGCCAAGGAAAATGGAAGAAATACCTACCGATTTTTCAAACCGGAAATGCATGGCAAGGCGCAGCAACGTATGACCATGGAAACCGGGTTACGGCATGCGTTGGAAAATGGGGAGTTTGAAGTTTATTATCAGCCGAAATATCATTTATTACGCAAGGAAATTATTGGTGCCGAAGCCTTGTTGCGTTGGAGGCGCCCTGGGGTGGGTATGATTGGCCCCCTTGATTTCATCCCCATCGCAGAAGAGACCGGGCTCATCGTGGCAATTGGTGAGTGGGTTCTCAACCAGGCATGTGAGCAAATCGCTTTTCTGAACACCAGAACAAGAACTTCAATCCACATTGCGGTGAATCTTTCCGGACGGCAATTCAAGGAAGAAAATCTGGTGGAACAAGTGCATTCTGCCATCATAAAAGCAGGTATTTTCCCGCATCAACTGGAGCTCGAGATTACTGAGAGCACCCTTGTTGATACGAGCCCAGCCACGCTTGCCAAACTGGAGGCCTTGCGTGAAATGGGTATCAATATTTCCATTGATGATTTTGGTACGGGTTACTCTTCGATGAGCTATCTGAAAAAAATGCCAATTTCCACATTAAAAATTGATCGTGAATTTATAAAGGATCTGCCCGGAGATACTGATGATGCTGCGATTACCTCGGCAATCATTGCCATGGCGAGAAGCCTCAATCTTGATATTGTTGCAGAAGGTGTTGAAACTCAGCAACAGGTTGATTTTCTGAGAGCTCATGGCTGCGAAGTTATTCAGGGTTATCTGATTAGCCCGCCAGTACCTGCAAAGCAGTTTTGTGAAATGCTGAAAATCGAACAACAGCAATTTGCCTGATGTGATGGGAAATTCCTCTGCTGATTTTGTATGCGCAATCAGTTTTTCTGCCAATAGCCGGTTAATTATGGCTCAGATATCTTACCGGAGTTAATGGCGTTTTACGGTTGGATTTCGTACCTCGAAAACGTCTATATCTTGATCGTGGAAAAATAGCCTTTCGTGATTTGACTTGTTGGCGCTGATCGCTCATTATCTTGGGATGTCTTGAAAGACGTGGTCAAAAAAGGCGGTTGGTAAGGAAGGAAGGGGATGTCATGGAACATCGGTTCAGTCATCGTCAACCTGTTGTACGTCAAGTAGTGTTACATTATCGCAATCAATGTATTTCGCCGTGTCATGTGAGTGACCTTGGTCAAGGCGGGGCATTTGTGGAAGTGTCAGGGAAGTCAGATATCCCTCTGGGGGCGCTGGTCAGCCTGGTATGGGAGGACGGTCAGCAGCATGTGGAAGGTTTGGTGGTACACCAGACATCCCGGGGTATTGGTCTGATGTTTCGAGATGAACGTGCGACTAATTTGCTGGGTGGTAATAAATAGTCCTTAAAGCCTGCTCACGGCTTTGGCCAGGGTAAGAGGGCGAGTGTACAAGACTTTCCGTTACAGAAAGGCAACGGCGTGGTGGTAACTACACCACCCACCATAACGCCACACTTAAACCAGCCGGAAGTGACCATTGCCAGGCGGGTGGTGATGTTATAGTCGGAATCTCCATGGTATAACACACTTGTTGCTCGGCTTGTGTCAACACGCTTTGGTAGAGTGTGGAGGCAATTTGGCTGGTGCGGGTCAGAATCGGGTCGTGTGCGTTTGCATTGTGCTGTTGGGTTTCCAGGGCTTGATTGATAAGCAACTGTACCTTGGGTACGGTTTCCAGTACCAGGGCCATGCGTATGGCCAGATGGTTGTGTGCAATGCCTGTATAACGCAATGGCTGCATCCACCAATGAATTGCTCCCATCAAGTGTTCGCGAGGCGTGTTTTGTAGCAATAAATTTACCGCGAGGATAATAGTCACGAGAGAACCAATACGTATACTGGCTTCCTGAAGGCCTGCTAATGGCGGTAGCCAGGCAAGCATAGAAACGGGCAGGGCAAAGGGTAGCATTTCCTCACTTATCTCGCCTTGATATAAAGGCTCGGGTGTAAACCAGCAATAGATAATGAGCAGCGAGAGAAACAGCCAGCGCATACGTCGCAGCATTTTTAACGCAGGGGATAGTGAGATGTGGGTTGTAATGCCATAAGTGACCGTCACAAGAGACAGTGCCAATAACAAGGCATGAGCGCTGCCCAGTGAGAGTCCCCCTGCCAGAATAATAAAAACAGCGATACGGATGACAGGGTGCAGGGAGTGCTGTGCCATTGCTCTCATCAGGAAATTTGTTGCATTAACTCCTGCGCTTCATTTTTCTGTGGTGTGCTGCCTTCTTTCAAAACTTCATTGAGCAACATGCGTGCACCTTCCTTGTCTTCCATGTCAATGTAGGCTTTGGCTAAATCCAGTTTTGTGCCTACTATATCGATGCCGTCAAAAAAGCTCTCCTCAGTGTCTGATACAGTTTTCTCTAATGATGTGGATTCATCAGGTGCTGTACCATCAAACGCTGTGATTTCTGGTGCGTCAAGATTGAATGCTACGGGGGCAGAGGTGTCAGTTGTTTCCGTGGTGGTGTTTTGAGTGCCATATTCACGGTCATAGTGATCAAACTCGATATTATTGTTTAATGTGAGAACGTTTTCGTCCTGCGCAGAGGGCAGCGGTAATTCGGAAGTAAAGGTTGGCTGTGGATCTTCTTCCTGGTGTGTTGGTGAATCATTTGGGCCATTATTTACCGTGCCATTGAGATTGTCTATGTCGTCACTTAAGCTTAAATCAAAGTCCATGGTGTTTGGCAATGGTGGAGGAGTTTCTGTCTCTGTTTTGTCAGAGGTATTTTCTGTAAGTATCTCGGATGCTGTATACGACAGGGATGGGCTCAGATCAAAGTCAATGCTGTTATCGGTGGCCGCCGCCAGAGATGCTTCTGTATCACGTGCATCCATGGCAGAAAATTCCTGCGGTGCATCCAGAGAAAAACTGTCGTCAGTAGGTGGTGTTAGGTGTTCTGATACTACATCAGGGATGTCCATGTCCATGTTATCTGCCAGGGTGGTGACCATCGCCTTTGAAAATAGAGGATGTGTGGGTGCAGTTTGCTTGCCCATTTCCACTGCTTTCGCCCACAATGGATGATTGGAGTCACCACTTAATTCTGCGTACAGTGATTCAGCCTGGGTTTCAAATGCGTCTGCATTTTTGCCAAGATGGTAGATTTCCAGTAGCTTGAGGCTCAAGTCCGGGCGTGTTGGGTCATTACGTATTGCGTCTTTGATCAGTTCAGCCGCTTGTTCGTAACGTTTGTAAGCCAGGTAGACGTCAGCCTCGGCAAGCGGATCAATCATGTCTTCATCGGTCTGGGCGCTGCTCATGGCCATCACAGTCGCAGGCAGCTCTGGTTCTACGGGTGGAATGTCTGCGGCGGCATTGACGACGGATGATGTGTCATTTCCCTGGTGTTTGGTTTCGGCTTCAGACGTTACAGAGGAGTTCTTCAATAATTTGGCGAAGCTTTCATCTGCAGAATCAATCGCGGACTGGCGGCGCCGACGTACAATGGCCCATGCCAATGCAGAGATCAGCAAAAAGCCGCCTATCAGGAGGCCCAGTTGCTGCGGATTACCCATCAGAGTGCCCAGCAAGTCGGTTTCTTCCTGCGGTTCTGTGGGTGTAGCTGTAGGTGTTGCAGCTGTGGCAAGGGGTGTAGAAGTAGCGGGTTGTGCCGGGGTGCTGGCAGATTGTGTAGCCGCTGGGGCGGCTGTATTGTTATTTTGCATGGCCGCCAGATTACCATCTTTAAGTTCCAGCAGGCGTTTCATGGAGGCAAGCTGTTGCTCCAGTTGCGCCATGCGAGAGCGTAATTCGGCATTTTGCTGACGATTGGCGTCCACCGCTTCAAGGGCAATGGTGAGTTCTTTCCGTAATGCTGCGACGTCGCTGCTATCGTCAGGTGATGGCTTGCCATGTCCTCCCGGCACACCTGTCTTTACATTGGCGGTGCCAGTGCCTGGGGTCGCCAGCTTGAGTTGGGCGCTGGGTGTACGTTTGTCCGATTGAGGCCCGTCTTCTGCTGTTTCACTGGAAGCGCCAGAGGTGGATGGGATAGCCATGCTGCCACGTGGTACGTTGAGCCATTGCTGATATTGTTCCGCAATTTCACGCACCGCATTGTCTTTGGGGATCGCTCGAATCTGGTCAGTAGGCGGTAAACGCAGGATATATCCTGCCATTAAATTGTTGACGTTGTCGCCGAAAAAAGCCTGAGGATTGTTTTTTGCCAACGCGACCATGATCTGCGCGGGACTCAGGGAGGGGTCGGGTCGCATTTTTAAGGCGATATCCCATAGGGTATCCGAGCGTTGTGTCGGGCCATAGCGGCCATCACTCTGGGCAGTAGCCTGTGATGTTACCTGTTGAGTTTGTTTGCGGGGCGTTATGGCAGCTGCAGGGGATGCACTTGCTTCACTCTTTTTTTTAGCGTCACCGGTAACGGGAGGTATGTTTTCAGCCTCGGGTTCGGTAATAGCGGCTCCGCTCGGCGTGACGTCAGGCATGGACATCGCGTCAGGTGATTTTGTTGGGGAGGGTGTAACGGGAGCGTCGATGGGCGCAGGCTTGCTGCCTTCCAGCACCGGAAAATCCAGTAATACGGTATATTCACGTATGAAACGGCCGGTTGGCCAGTTGACCTCGACCAGAAAATCAAGGAAAGGCTCACGAATCGGCTGGGTTGAAGTGACTTTGATGGAGTACGATCCGTTTGGTTTTTGTACAACCTTGAAGCGTAGTTGATTCAGGAGGGTCAGACGGTCTACGCCAGCACGGGCAAACGCCGCTTCCGGGGCGAGCGCAACGGTAAGTCCCTGGATTTCGGCAGGGGTTGCAGATAAGAGACGAATTTCGGCATTCAACGGCTGATTCAGCGCTGAATGCAGTTCGATATCTCCCACCCCCAGGGCAAAAACGCTGGTGGACCGCAATAGTATCAGCGGAACTAACGTGAGAGCCAGCTTGCGCATCTATTTCTCCTAAAAGCTATCATCCTTTAACCTACCAAAGTGGCTACGATTCCATCGCTGTTTTCAGGTTAAACTACCCAGCGGTGCGCAGCAATCCATTGAGACAGCGTTTTTGCAGCAACATGTGTTCCTTTTTGTGCTGCAAGAACAAGGCAACCATCCCTGATTTGCCGGTACTTAACTTATTGAGGCTACGGAGAATTAATCTCCCCCCGCTAAAACAGCGGCACTTTGCTGCAAATACTTAACTCAAGTAATCTTTTATCAAAATTTCGGCAATCTGGATACTGTTTAAAGCGGCGCCCTTGCGTACATTATCGGACACGATCCATAAATCTAAACCCCGAGGGTGTGAGATATCCTCGCGGATGCGTCCCACATATACCGGGTCGGTGCCTGCCGATTCGGTTACTGCGGTAGGATAGCCACCGGGTTCATGTTCATCCAGCACAACAATGCCCGGTGCTTTTTTGAGCAGGGCGCGTGCCTGTGCGGCGCTGATCTTGTCGCGGGTTTCAATGTGCACTGCTTCAGAGTGACCATAGAAAACGGGCACGCGCGCAGCAGTAGGATTGACCTTGATGTTAACATCCTCGAAGATTTTCTGGGTCTCCCACACCATTTTCATTTCTTCCTTGGTGTAACCGTTTTCCTGGAACACGTCAATCTGTGGCAAGACATTAAACGCAATCTGCTTGGGATATATTTTGGGTTCAATGGGGGTGGCATTGAGTAATGCTGCTGTTTGCCCCGCCAGTTCCTCGATGGCTTCTTTGCCTGTGCCTGACACGGACTGGTAAGTACAGACATTGATGCGTGTAATGCCTACAGCATCGTAGATGGGTTTCAGCGCAACCAGCATCTGAATTGTCGAGCAGTTCGGATTGGCAATAATGTTGCGTGCAGGATATTGGGCGATGGCGTGCGGATTGACCTCGGGCACCACCAGTGGAATATCTGCTTCATAGCGAAAATGCGCGGTGTTGTCGATGACCACGCATCCTGCTGCTGCCGCTTTGGGTGCGTAAATTGCCGATACTTCACCGCCCGCAGAAAACAGACCAATCTGAGCCTTGCTGAAATCAAACGTTGCCAGATCCTGCACTTTCACATAGCTGCCACGAAACTCTACGCGGCTACCCGCTGAACGTGCACTGGCCAGGGCATAGAGTGTGCCCACAGGAAAGTTACGCTCTGCCAGAATGGAGATGATGGTTTCGCCTACCGCGCCCGTAGCACCCACGACGGCAACATCAAATGTTTTACTCATTTCAGATCATACCTTCAGATTTCTGGAATTTCAGGTTATTGTAACGCTTTTACAACGGCATCACCCATTTGTTCTGTACTCACCTTGTGCGTACCAGGCGTGTAGATATCACCCGTGCGCAGACCTTGATCGAGTACGGTATTCACCGCCGCCTCAACCCGTGTGGCCAATGTGGCCTGATGCAGCGAGTATCGCAACATCATGGCCACCGATAAAATTGTTGCCAGCGGATTGGCGATGCCTTTGCCTGCGATATCAGGTGCTGATCCATGTATCGGCTCGTACATGCCCTTGCCATTAGCGTCCAGTGAGGCCGAGGGCAGCATCCCGATGGAACCTGTCAGCATGGCCGCACAGTCTGATAATATGTCACCAAACATGTTGCCTGTCACCATGACATCAAACTGCTTGGGCGCACGTACCAATTGCATGGCGGCATTGTCCACGTACATGTGGCTGAGTGCTACCTGTGGGTAGTCTCTGGCGATGCGCGTCATCACTTCGCGCCACAGCTCCGTGCATTCCAGCACGTTAGCCTTGTCTATGGAGCATACGCGCTGGTTGCGGCGCAGCGCGGCTTCAAATGCCGAGCGGCCAATGCGTTCGATTTCGGATTCGCGGTACACCATGGTGTTAAAGCCTTCACGCTCACCATTGTTCAGTACACGTATGCCCCGCGGTTTGCCAAAGTAAATGTCGCCCGTCAATTCACGGACGATCATGATATCCAGGCCGGAGACGATGTCGGGTTTCAGGCTGGAAGCCGCTGCCAGTTGCGGATATAAAATGGCAGGGCGCAGATTGGAGAACAGGCCAAGTTCGGAGCGCAGGCCTAACAGGCCTTTTTCCGGGCGCAACGCAATGTCCAGCGTTTCCCATTTGTAACCACCAACAGCACCGAGCAGTACGGCATCGGCCTGTTTTGCCAGAGCGAGGGTTTGTGGTGGCAGTGGATGCCCATGGGCATCATAGGCGGCTCCACCGACCAGTGCGTGTTCCATCTCAATGGCCAGTCCGAAATTCTGGCGCAACAATTCCAGCACTTTTACAGCTTCAGCAACGATTTCCGGGCCGATACCATCGCCGGGCAACACCGCAATTTTTTTACTCATTGTTCAGGATTCCATTACGAAAAAAGCCACGGGGTTTCATTGGCGCGCCGCTTTTCATAGGCTTTGATATCATTCACGTGCTGCAAGGTCAAGCCAATATCATCGAGCCCATTGAGCAGGCAATGTTTACGAAAGGCATCGATCTCAAACGGCAGGGTGGCGTCAGGGGTAATGACCACTTGCTGTTGTAGAGCCACAGTGATGGCATAGCCGGGTGTTATGGCAGTTTGCTGAAACAGAGTGTCAATGTGACGTGTTTCCAGCACCAGTGGCAACAGGCCATTCTTGAAGCAGTTATTGTAAAAAATTTCAGCGTAACTGGGCGCGATAATGACATGAAAGCCATAGTCCTGCAGTGCCCAGGGTGCATGCTCGCGTGATGAACCGCAGCCGAAATTATCGCGTGCCAGCAAAATCCGGGCTCCCTTGTAGCGTGGTTGGTTCAGTACAAAATCGGGGTTCAGCGGCCGTCCGCTATTATCCTGATCCGGTTCGCCGTGATCCAGATAGCGCCACTCGTCAAACAGGTTTGGCCCAAAACCGCTGCGTTTAATGGATTTCAGAAACTGTTTGGGGATAATCGCATCAGTATCTACATTGGCGCGATCCAGCGGTGCCACCAACCCGGTTAATTTAATGAATTTTTGCATAGCCAGCCCAGTCAGCACATAAAAAATACAGGAAGCAGTAACTGCTTAATGATATAACAAAAAAGCCATCTCGAATACCCGTACTTTTCCCGTTCTGCTATTATTGAATGAATGGCAGGAGTGTTCCGTCGAGGTCTATGTTGCGAATGATGCTTTCTCCCACGCTTTTAACGGACAGTATGTTATATGCCTTGCTGCCGCGCCGGTCGCGTTCCAGCCATAAAGGTGATTATGGCCACGTTCTGGTGGTGGGGGGTGATCATGGGATGGCGGGTGCCGTGCGTCTTGCGGGTGAGGCGGCTGTACGAACGGGCAGCGGCCTGGTGAGTATTGCCACGCGCCCTGACCATGCGGCTGTTATCGCGGCGACATGCCCTGAATTAATGTGTCATGGTGTGGAGGGCGCGCGTGATCTGCGTCCCTTGTTGCAACGTGCCAGTATCGTCGTCATCGGTCCGGGTCTGGGGCAGTCAGCCTGGGCGCGTGATTTGCTGGCGGCGGTATTGCAGACTTCCTTGCCGCTGGTGGTGGATGCCGACGCGCTTAATCTGCTCGCGCAGGAGCCTGTGTCACGCGATCAATGGGTGCTTACGCCGCATCCTGGTGAGGCGGCGCGCCTGCTGACTGTTACGCCAGAGCAGATTCAGGGTGATCGCATTCACGCCGTGACAGCATTGCAACAGCGATATGGCGGAGTGAGCGTGTTAAAGGGAATGGGTTCGCTGGTGTGTACACTCTCATCCGTCTCGGTGTGTGACGCGGGTAATCCGGGAATGGCGAGCGGCGGGATGGGAGATGTGCTGGCGGGTATTATCGCCGGCCTGTCAGCGCAAGGTTTGAGTCTGGATAATGCAGCATGTGTCGGCGTGTATATTCATGCCAAGGCAGGTGACAAGGCAGCACAGGCGGGTGAGCGTGGTCTGTTGGCCAGTGATCTCATGCCGTATCTTCGTACGTTATTGAACCCGGATTGCTAATGCAGGCCCGGATTCTGCAAGAGCACGACATGCTGGTGTTTGGGGCGCGTTTGGGTACGTGTGCTGTTCAGCCTGCGGGTGAATATGATGCCTGTGCGGGTGTCATCATCTTTTTACACGGTGAACTTGGCGCAGGTAAAACCACACTTGTGCGTGGTCTTCTGCAGGGGCTGGGTTACCATGGCAAGGTTAAAAGCCCTACGTATACACTGGTGGAGTCGTATCACCCCAGTCGGTGTCAGGTGTATCATTTCGACTTGTATCGTCTTGCCGATCCTCAGGAGCTGGAATACATTGGATTACGGGATTTTCTGGAAAATGCCGCCATATTCCTTGTTGAATGGCCTGAGCGTGGAATCGGGTATTTGCCGTCACCGGATCTCGATATCCATATTGATTACGTCGATACTGCGCGCCAGATACGTTTGATACCCCGCAGCCCTATGGGCGCAGCCATTGTGGCCGGAATGGATGGGAATTGAACAATTGTTTCCGGGCTGGTGCTGGCCTGGATAATTTTCTTGATATTCAATGGAGATTTCCTCCGCATCCCTACGATTATATTGAAAATAAATGCTTTTTTGTGTATAAAAACACTTGAGGTTTTTATGGCTGGTTTTAAGAGCCTGTTCAATATCTCGGTCAAGGGATGTAGGGCACCCCTATATATTAGGGTAACGCCGCGATGCACCCTTCAGCGAGATATTGCACGGGCTCTAAAGAGTTTTGAAATGAAAAAAATCATTGTACTGGCTTGTTTGATGACCATGCCCGCATGGCTGGTGTGGCCTGCGATCAGTCTGGCGGGCAACGCACAGATCAAGAGCGTACGCCTGTGGACAGGCCCGGATAATACGCGTCTTGTTTTTGACATGAACGTTTCGGCGCCATACAGTGTTTTTACCCTGGAAAATCCTGATCGGGTAGTGATAGATCTGCAAGATGTACGTCTGGCTGCCCCCGTGGGCACGGTGGATTATAACAATCCGTTATTGCAAGGTATACGCAGTGCGCAACGTAATAAGGATTTGCGTGTGGTGCTCGACTTAAAAAGCCGGGTCAAACCCGAGAGTTTTATCCTTGCACCCACAGGTGAATACGGTTATCGCCTGGTAGTAGATTTATTCGATGCCCGTACGACGACTAAAACCCCCGAGATTATCGCACCGTCCACGCCCGCCCCGGTCATTGCTGCAGAACCGCGGATAGAGACCAAAATAGAAAGCAAGCCTGCCGTTAGCGCACCATCTGGCGCCAGAGTGGTGGTGGATGATAAACGCTATCGTGACATCATCGTTGCTATTGATGCCGGACACGGAGGTGAAGACCCTGGCGCACGTGGTCCGAGTGGTACACGTGAAAAAGATGTGGTGCTGGCCATCGCGCGGAAGCTCGAAAATCTGATTCGTAAGGAACCCGGCATGCGTCCGGTGATGATTCGTGATGGTGATTACTACATCGATCTGCGTCGCCGCACACAAAAGGCTCGCGAACAGAAAGCGGATATTTTCGTCTCGATCCACGCCGATGCCTTCACGCGTCCCGATGCGCGTGGTTCATCAGTATTTATCCTGTCTGAACGTGGCGCTACCAGTGAAGCGGCGCGCTGGCTGGCTGACAAGGAAAATGCATCCGATCTGATTGGTGGTGTGGATCTGGGCGGCAAGGATAAAATGCTGGCTTCGGTGTTGCTGGATTTATCACAAACGGCGTCTGTCGAAGCCAGCCATGATGTTGCCACGCAGGTGCTTGCAGGCCTCAAAAACATTGGGGAGGTACACAAGCCTCATGTTGAGCGTGCCGGATTTATGGTGCTGAAGGCGCCCGATATTCCATCACTGCTGGTGGAAACCGCTTTTATTTCCAATCCCCGTGAAGAGAAAAAATTGCAGGACGAAGATCATCAGCAGGAGCTTGCACGTGCCATTCTCAATGGTATCCGTAGCTACTTTATGCGTTCCCCGCCACCGGGCACCAAGCTGGCTTATTCGGCGAATGTCAGGCAACACATTATTGTCGAAGGTGAAACCCTGATGGCAATCGCCGGGCAATATGGCACCAGCATTGATAAATTGAAATCCATTAACAAACTGATTGATGATCAAATTAAAGTAGGCGGAAAACTACGTATACCTGCCGAGGACGATAGTTAACCATTCAAGGTGAGTTGGGATACCGGGTCTCTGATGATGTCGAAATATAGTATTGAATGATAAGGCTGGGGATGTACATTACTTTTTATCCAGATATTTTATCACCGTATTACGCAGATGAGTAAATTGCGCTTCTGTTTGTAAAGGTTGATTGGCCTTGTCGGTGATAAAAAACACGTCCTCAACGCGCGCGCCCAAGGTGGTGATTTTGGCGTTTTGCACCCGCATGCCCGATTCACGCAAAGCCTGTCCTACTCTGGACAATAAACCGGGGCGGTCGGTGGTGATAAGCTCCATGATGGTACGCTGATTGCGTTCGTCGTTGCTGAATGTAATTTCAGTCGGTGTTGTAAAATACTTGAGCTGGCGTGGCAGCAGGCGCCCTCCCTGTGTCAGCTTTTGACCCTTACTTTGTAAATGGTGTTTTAGTATGCCGGGAATTTCCTGCAGGCGGTGCTGATTTGAGATCGGTTCACCCGATGCTTCCATGACAATGTAGGTGCCGAAGGTTAAGCCATTTTTTGCAGTAATAAGCCGTGCGTTAAGAATGGTAAGGCCTAATTGATCAAGTGCCTGAGCGGTGATGGCAAACAAGTGTTCCTGATCCTGGGTGTAGATGAATATTTCAGTGCCATCATGGGGTGACTGTTGGCGTGCCAGTACTAACGGTAAATCCTCGGGCGTGGCGCGTAAAATCACTTCGGTATGCCAGGCAACTTCATCAGCGGAATGACGCAGAAAATAATCGTCTCCCCATTCGCGCCAGACGTTTTCGACATACGAGGATATATTGGTGCCGTGGGTGGCACGACTGCATGGATGCAGGAGGTAGAGCAACGCAGGGAGCGGTTGCCGAGGATGCCGGGAGTCCGCAGCATCGATGGCCTGTTGTTGTAGCATGGCGAGTGCCTGGCGTTTGATTTCATAGAGTTGTTCGGCACGATCCATGACGTACCCCCGGTCACTTCGCAAGGCACGTTTAGTGGTATTGTAGAGTTCCGTCAACAGCGAATCCTTCCAGCTATTCCACAGCGTAGGATTGGTGCCGCGAATATCGGCGACAGTGAGCAGAAAAAGGTAATCCAGATGCGTCTGGTCACCTGCAATTGCTGCAAAGTCAGCAATAACCTGGGGGTCGCTGATATCTTTGCGTTGCGCGGTGCTCGACATTACCAGATGATTTTTAACCAGCCATCCGACAAAATGCGCATCGTATTGGCTCAAATCGTGATGCAGGCAAAATGCGATGGCGTCGTGTGCGCCCAGTTCGGAATGATCACCACCACGTCCTTTCGCGATATCGTGAAATAATCCCGCCAAATAAAGGATTTCCGGTTTGGGAATGCGCTGTATAAGCTCGCTGCACAAGGGCAGCTCGTGTGAGAATTCTGGTACGGTCAAGCGTCGCAGATTACGCACCACCATCAACGTATGTTCATCCACCGTGTAGACATGAAATAGATCGTATTGCATTTGCCCGACAATGGCACCAAAGACGGGCATATAGGCCGCCAGCAGGCCATAACGATTCATGTGGCGCAACTCGTGGGTAACACCACGAGGTTGCCGCAACATCTCCATAAACAGGCTGCGATTGCGCAAATCATTGCGGAATTTATCGTTAATCAAATAGCGGTGGTCGCGAATCAGGCGGATGGTCGTGGCGCGCACGCCCTTTAATTCGGGATGTTCCTGCAGTAGCAGAAATATTTCCAGCAAGGCAAAGGGGTAACGTTTGAAAATACCGTTATGGGTGACTTCAATAAAGCCATTGCATGACTGAAAACGGTTGTTGATCGGTATTATTGTTGCGGGAGCGTCTGCATAGAGAATGGCTTCCTGAAATAACTGCAACAGCATTTCATTGAGCCGACTTAATTCCATGATGGTGCGGTAATACTCCTTCATGAATTGTTCAACCGCGAGACGGTGTTCCTGGTTACGATAGCCAAATTGATGTGCAACCGCCTGCTGATGATCGAACAACAAACGATCTTCGCGACGCCCGGTGAGTATGTGCAGCGTGAACCTTACCTGCCAGAGAAAATTCTGGCCAGCGACAAGCGCTTCATGCTCTGCTTCGGTCAGAAAGTTGTGTGTTACCAGATCATGCAGTGTGGTCGCGCCAAAGTGGCGTTTTGCTACCCAGCCAATCATTTGAATATCGCGCAGCCCTCCGGGGCCTTCCTTGACATTCGGCTCCAGATTGTAAGCCGTGTCGTGGTATTTGGTGTGGCGTACAATCTGTTCCTGCCATTTGGCTTCAAAGAATTGGCGACTTGGCCAGATATGTGCGGGTTCGGGGCCTGATCCGGTTGTGGTGCGTAGCGTCTCGTGTAATATTGGTGGCCCGGCCAGCAGACGTGACTCCATCAGATTGGTTGCGATGGTGATGTCGTGTTCTGCATCAGTAATGCATTCCTGCAGCGAGCGTACGCTATGGCCGACTTCCAGTCCCATGTCCCATAGAAACATCAGAAACTGTTCGATGCGCGCTTGATAATGCGCGTGGTTGTCATCCTGCAGGAGGATCAACAGATCAATATCCGAACCGGGGTGCAATTCGCCACGTCCGTAACCCCCGGCTGCAATCAAGGCAATATCGTCTGGCAGGCAAGGCGTGGTCGTATTCGCCAGACTGTCAGGGACGATCACCAGTTGATGCCAGATGCGGGTCAGTAACTGGTCAATAATCTGTGCGCGATGATGAACCAGTTGGGAGGCAGGTGCGCCATTCAGGAAATGTTCCTTGAGGTGCTGCTGGGCAGATTGCAGGGCAGCACGGAACAGCGCCAGCATGGACGCGGGTTTGTCATCATCGCATCGGGCCAGAGCATCATCCAGAGCGGTGCTGTCAAGAAAATGCGGGGGTAAGTTAGAGCCCATCCTCGGGCCGTTTTGTCAGGACTTCGAAGCCGTTATCGGTGACCAGGACGGTATGTTCCCATTGGGCGGACAAGCTGCGATCCTTGGTAACCACCGTCCATTCGTCCGGTAACAGCTTCACATGGCGTTTACCGGCGTTAATCATGGGTTCAATGGTAAACGTCATGCCGGGTTCCAGTATCAGGCCGGTGCCGGGGGTGCCGTAATGGAGCACCTGGGGCTCTTCATGAAAGACACGGCCAATGCCGTGGCCACAGTATTCGCGTACTACCGAACACCCGTTTGCTTCGGCATGTTGTTGAATAACATGCCCAATATCACCCAGGCGTATCCCTGGTTTAACCATCTGGATACCCAGGCACATGCATTCATAGCTGATCCGGGTGACCCGTTTGGCGATAATCGACGGTTCGCCGACCAGGAACATTTTGCTGGTATCGCCGTGATAAGCGTCTTTGATCACGGTAATGTCTATATTGACAATATCGCTATTTTTCAATACTTTGTCGCCGGGTATGCCATGACATACCTGATGATTTACCGAGGTGCAGATAGACTTGGGAAAGCCGCGGTAATTAAGCGGTGCGGGAATAGCTTGTTGCACATTGACGATATGTTCATGACAGATGCCATTAAGTGCATCGGTAGTAATGCCTGGCTTCACATATGGACGGATCATGTGCAGCACTTCGGCCGCCAACCTGCCAGCGATACGCATTTTCTCGACTTCTTCGGGGGTTTTGATGCTAACGCTCATTGATTTTCAAGCCAGATAAAGGAATGTAGCATATTTTACCGTTTATATACATGCAACACCAATCAATTCAAGACATCGTGATTTATATATTTATATGAAACTGGCCTTATCTTTTTCCCGGTGCCTCATGTTCGGCTGGAACCTACCTGTTATCTGGGATCCCTGTGGGTAGCCGCGATTTAAAAAGTTATGGGGAGATTGTTCATGTCATGGCTGGAAAGCCTGCATATTCGGCTATCAAGAACACCTACATCCATAAAACTCATGCTCAAAGGCATGATCACATTTTTACCATCAAGGTGGATGTATATCCGTTTCAATCAATCAATACAAGCCATGCCAAATATGTTGGGTACCGAACAGACCTTATCGTTGCTGGAGGGTACTATGCAAGCTCGTAATATCTTTAATTTTAAGGAGAAAATAATCATGAGTTATTTAAGATCGCGATACTTTTGGTATGTATAAATCTTACATTAGGGTACAAACATTAGGGTCAAGTCTCAATACTGTTCGGATAAACCATCCAAGCCAAAAATCCGTTCGGGCTGAGCTTGTCGAAGCCTGGTGTCACAGCGACTTCCCTTTGACAGGCTCAGGGCGAACAGGTTTATCCGAACAGTATTGAGACTTGACCCCCGTTGTGTGTGTATTGGACAAAACTGGCTATTGACAGGTCGTGGGGGGGGTGATACATATGCTCCGGCCTTGCCGTTCAAGCATCAAACGGGGCTTACAACGTCGAACTAATGGTTGTATTAATGGAGAGGTAAAAAAATGATGACGCACATTGATTCCAGAATTGAGCAAGTGGCGAAAGCGTGGATCAATCCTCGCATGATAACGGACGTAGAGGCCCCGGCGGCACCGATCGATATGGAGATCCTCTTCGATCTCTTTGACCGGTATAACTCGATCACCCATTATGCCGGGGGTGGGGGTGGTAGGGGTGGGGGTGGTAAGGGAGGCGGTGGGCAGGCACGTACGGGCACAGGTCAGTGCTGTGCTAGTGGTACTTGCGACATCTTCGCTTAAGTATCGATTCCAGATTGAAGTCACGCGCAACGCGCCACCTCTTGCGGGTGACGTGTTGCGCGTGACTTCAATGGGTTACCGTTGGAGTAAGTCGCGCTCCAGCGTATCAATTTTTTCGATATACTCGCGAGGAATAATTATGGTTACAACCGGGGATAACTGTACCTACACCACCGACATCTCTCATGTTAGCCTGGATGCGTTGGCTGACCTGTATGGAAGCGTTGGCTTCGGTTCCGCCGAGGCTTACAAAGAAGAAGAGGATCTCATCAAAGTGATCTTCGGTACTGGCGCTTACGGTTTTTTCGCCTTCACGGCAAACGATCAGCGGCTGGTGGGAATGGCGCGGGCACTCAGTGACGACAGGATGTGCTCCTGGATCGCTGAAGTCTGCATCCACCCTGATTGGCAGGGCAAGGGCGTGGGGAGTAGGCTGCTCGACATGGTCGTCGGCCGTTTAGGACATACGGCGATCTACGTCGCGGCGTTCGCTGGCCAAACCGAGTTCTTCGCGAAACACGGCATCAAACCTAGGGCAAAGCTGGTCGCCTGCAGCCGCGCTGGGCAGGAACCGCCATCCCAAGAGGCCGAGCCTTTCACGCATTGACAAGAACTGTGGGGGTGCATTATAAGTGGCCAAGCATCGTGGATGCCAAGGTAACCCATCTGTTGGGAATGAGCTTGCTGCTGGCGGGAATTGACCGCGCAAGTCTCACGGCTCTCGTCGAGCAGGAACTATTCCACATTCTGCAGCCGACGATCTCGATAAGAAAAGGGATTATTCAGCATTTTGGTGACATCCAGGAGATCCCCTTCGATTCAGATAGGTACCTGGAGGCGGTGGTGGAGCGCCGAATTGAGATGATGGGAGATTTTCTGCACGCCATCATGGAAGCGCTAGCTGTCTACAGACCAACAACCGGCCCGAGGGTCGGCTATGACAGTGAATGGCAACGGTCCAAATCGGTTCACTTGCGTACCTTGCCGGGTGACTCGCACAATGGCGGGACGCGGCCTGTTATCCTCGGAGAGGGGAGCGGTGCTGTCGTACTCAAGTTCGCGGATCCCCGCCCCTATCAGGTAACTGCGGAGATACTGGCGGCACTTTCCAGGGGGATCGGATTGGATCTTGTACCACCCCCTGTGGCCCCCGACCAAAACAACCGATGGTATTTCATCGAATATCTTGGCGAAGACACTGGCGGGCACGATGGAGTCGAGGCCTTCATGTTTGCCATGGGGGCAATAACGGCCGTCGCATTCTGCCTGAGATTTGTTGATCTCCACCTGGAGAATCTGATCACGTTCAATGGCAAGCCGATCATCATTGACCCCGAGTGTATCTTCTACAACTTTGACGGGGACATCACCCCGGAACGGCGTCTCAATACCGGACTCCTCAGCAACAATGTCTACCTCTCGTCCCTGCGGGGCGGAGAAGCCCCTGGTGTACCTCTCTTCGACTTCGATCTGCATCTTGGGGGCGACGGAATTCTACGCTACCGCAAGCCGGCGCACACCCACCGCAACCGGGTACGCAAACACGACGGTAGTATGGCTGCCCATCTCACTATCGAACGGAAGTGATCGATGGTTATAGCACAGCATACCGTTGGTTTGCCGCAAATGCTGATGAGGTCTGCGACATCATACAGGCCCGGGTGACTGACGATTTCCGTGTGCGTTTTCTGGCGCGCGAGACTAGCCACTACGCCTCGGTACTTCATATGCTCAACCTCCCTAATATCGATAATTATCCCCTGTGGGTCGATGGGGTGTTTGACCGTTTTCGCGCCTCTGGTCACCTTCCGGAATCGATGTCGCCGACACTGATAGAAGCGGAACTTCTGGATCTTAAAAGTCGAGATATCCCCTATTTCTGGATCAATGCTGGCGAAAAGGCCATTCATCACCGGACGGGGGTTATCCAACCGTTGGAAATGAAACTGACCATCAGAGAACAGGCTATCCAGGACATCCGAAATCTGCGCGAACAGGACTTGGACGCCCAGATCAGGATTCTTGAGGCATTTCTCGATATTGATCTGGCGCAATCACAGGGGGAGATGACGAGTGCTTGAACCCGCTCGCGCGTCGAATTGTCTATCGCCAATAACTGAACCGCACTGGCGGGGTAAGGAGGGCATCGACTTCGTTGGCCCGGATGCCATGAGGGAACCGCTCGGAACAGTAGTCCGGCTAATGACGCTGTCGGATCTGCACAAGCGATGGACGGTCAGTGATCTCGACCGGCTGATCATGCCGCCGATGGAGACGGGCCAGTGTCTGTTCGCGATCAAAGAAGTAGCGCCTATCGCGTTTGTTTCGTGGGCTCTCTTTTCGGAGGAAGTGAGTATGATCTTCGCCAATCGAATGAGGCCACTTCGTAAGGGGGACTGGCACTCAGGCGATCAACTCTGGATCGTAGACTTCATTGGCCCCTTTGGCTTTGTGCCTGAAATTGTGCGGATGTTAAAGGAATATCTGAAGCAGCGATATCCGCGCAACGCTAGGGCGTTTGCGATTCGCTACAAAGAGCGGGGTCGTGTCCGGCGGTTGAGCCGGTGGACGCGGTAAAGCCCAACATGGCGGGCAATTTCGGGGGGTGGTTGGCCCAGAGAATCTGGCGTCGGCTTGCGCCCTTTGATCTCATAGAGCATGTGGCGACGGTCTCGGACTGTGTCGAAATCGGGGCGCGCATCTATACAATCAGGCCGTTTGAGGCGTCCGATATGGGACAGGTATTGCTGCTCGCTCGAAGATTGTATGAGGAAGAGATGGCCCATGCAACCAAGAGTAACATCAACGAAACAATGCTTGCGAAACTGGAGGGTAGTGCTGGGGCGATGCGTGGCGCCTTCACTGTTTTGGCCGGGACAGAGGTCTGTGGTTTTGTCAGGTATGTGTGCTGGACGCATGTCCTGCGCCAGGAAAAGATTCTTGAGAATTTATATGTCTATGTGGCGCCCGAGCACCGGTCGTTCACTTTGTTTCGGCGTATAGTGCGGCTGTTTGAGTGCGCGGGGCGCGAATTCGGAGTAGACAGGATCCTCTTCAGCTTTGAGACCGGTAGCTCGCCGGAGGTGAAGCGGGTTGCGATGGAGAGAATGGGATTCAGTAGAATTGGGGCGTTTCTGGTCAAGCGCGTGGAGGCTGGAAGCGAACGGCAGATAATCGTCACAAGAAAGCCCCAGTCACGGCCCTCGCTCGCGACTGTCCGCTACCTGCAGCCTGCGGCCCGGCTTGGCCGGGGTGACTTCCTTCTCTATCTCTTAGGTTCCTATTTTCACGTGAGGGACGGAATCGGCTGTGATCAATCCTTTTTCGAGTTAACAGGACCTGGCGATGCTTATCTAATGGCGCGGACCATGACGCGCGTGTTTGATCGCCAGAAGCTGGCGGTGGTCATCGGTGTCTGCCGCCCGACGCCGGAAATGGTGCATGCCCTGGATGATTGGGCGGTCCGTGAGCGCTGTGCGGCGATTCTTGTCAACACTAAGGAAACATTAGGTGACGCATGCGAGTTGTTCGGAGACTACGCATGTCACGAGTTCAGTTTGAGCGGGCATATCATGAGCAAGCATCTCACAACCGGGGCCGCAACGTAGATGTCGCCGGTCAAAAAAATCATAACGGACTGACGATAACCCCAATGAATTACGCGGCGTTCCTCTCCACAATCAGGGCACTTCCCCTGATGTATGCATCCGCCAAGACGGACTTTCTCATCCTCGCATCGTCTTCGATCATAACCGGTATCGCACCGGCCATTTGGATCTATACTACTGCTCTGGTTGTGGATGCTCTCGTCGCCAAACCACCGGCCGACCTGCTATCCCTGCAACCTGTTTTGGCTGTATGGGCAGTCGCTTTTTTGCTGCCCCGCCTGATGACCCCGATCATGCAGTACTATCAGGCAAATCTTGCGGAGAGATTCACCGCCTATATCAACTTGAGTCTGATGGACAAATCGTCGCGGCTGAAGGGGTTAAGCCACCTGGATGACGAGCACTACTACAACTGCATCAAGAGCCTCGAAGAGGGGGTACGGTCGCGGCCAGTGAACGTTGTTTCGGTCATGTTTTTCATGATACGAGACGCCATCACCATCATCGCAATCTGTGTGATGCTGTTGTCGATTACCTGGTGGCTCCCTATTATTCTCCTGCTGGGCCTCTGCCCGGGCATCATTGCGACCCTGCGCTTTCGCGAACTCGCCTGGAAGGCGCTACTCAGTCGCAGCATCCAAGCACGCGAGATGGAGTATCTTTCCCATATAGCCCTCAATGCTGGTTTCAGTTTGGAGTCCAGAATATATTCCTATTTTCCATGGTTGAAACGGCGCTATTCATTATTATTCAAACGGACCCACGAAGAAATGCGGGTGACCCGTAGAAAGGCAACGTTAGGAACCCTTCCCATCGAGATCTTTTCAGTTGCCTGCATCATCGCAATGGTGTATTGGTGCCTTGTGCAGATTCAGGAAGGAGCGTTTACCTTGGGCACGATTGTCTTCCTGCTCCAATCCCTGGCTCTTGGACATGCTGCTCTTTTCGCGGTAGTGGAGTCGGTGGGCATCATCTTCGAGAGAGGACTGTTCTTTACCCTTTACTTCGACTTTTTGGCAATCCAGGATTCTCTCGTGGAGGGTGCCGGGAAAGCCGTTCCTCCACAGATTATCCGCTTCACGGATGTCTCTTTCACCTACCCGAATGGAGTCAAAGCAGTAAAGAATGTTTCCTTCGATATCAAACGCGGCGAGCGGATTGCAATTGTCGGCGCCAACGGCTCCGGCAAGTCGACACTAATAAAACTTCTCCTGCGCTTTTACGATCCGACCTCGGGTTGTATCGAGGTCGATGAGCGGAACTTGCGCACTATCGAGATAGATGGCTGGCGCGCATGTTTCGGTGTTGTGCCGCAGGAGATTGTTCATTATGCGTTTACCGTGCGCGAGAATATACATCTTTCCAATATTGAACAGCCGGACCCGGATGACCATGCCGCCCTCCAGGCACTCGACATCGCGGGGCTGTCGAATCTATCCACCCCGCCACATACCGCTCTCGACCTGCGGCTCGGCAAAGAGTTCAGCGGCCTTGAACTCTCCGGCGGTCAGTGGCAGAAGCTCTCCATAGCCAGAGCCTTTTTTCGTGACCCGGATCTGCTGATCCTGGACGAGCCATCGGCCGCACTCGATCCCAAGAGTGAGGTACGCTTCTTCGCGAGCCTCCAGGCGCTTGCAAAAGGGAAGACCACTTTATTCATTACCCATCGTCTGGGGGCTGTACGCCTCGCTGACCGTATATTCGTCATGCGTAACGGCGAGTTGATCGAATCCGGCACCCATGAAGAGCTTCTGCACTTAAATGGAGAGTTCGCCTCGCTGTGGCAGGCTCAGGTGAACCAGTACCAATTCAAGCCCATACACACTGCCCACCCCGAATCGGCCAGTTGTAAATAGATTGACGGTCTATCGACTTGGGACTGAGACATGCCTGCCATCAACCACATCTTACAGAAGAGCCGAAAGTTTTTTAGATGAAATTTCCCTCCTTAATACAAAAGATTATCATAGCCAGTATTTTATTGGCGGGCGCTCTCGGGGCGTTCGCCGTTTGGAAATTCGGTGCCGCCGAAGGTGTGCTGGTCAACGTCGTGACGGTGGAGCAGGGGCCGGTATCGGTTTTTCTTACTGCTACAGGTAAGGTGGCCAGCGGGCATGAGGTGAAGCTGACTGCGCGAACGGCGGGGCAGGTGGTGGCGGTGCTCGTTAAGGAAGGTCAGCGTGTTGCCGCCGGGCAAGCCCTCGCGCGGCTGGACGATCGGGAGGCCAAGGCGCTGATCGGTAAGCCGGAGGCGTCGCTGCGGGTGGCCCAGGCCGATCTGGCGCAGGCGGTGCGCCAGGTGGAACAGTTGCGGCAATGGGTGCCCGCCGGGATAGAACCCCGCCAGAAACTGGAAGATGCCGAGGCGCAGTTGAAGACAGTGGAAGCGCGGAGGGGATTGGCGCAGGCCGAATTGCATCTGGCGCAGGTGGCACTGGAAAAGCTGAATGTGGTGGCACCCTATGCTGGCCTGATTACGCTGAGTCCGGTGCGCGTCGGGCAGTGGGTGATGCCGCCCGAGGCGTTGTTCATCCTGGCTGATCTTGGTCAGCGCGAGATCGAGGTGAAAGTCGACGCCAATGACAGCGCCGGGATTACGGTAGGACAGGAGGTTGCCGTGTCCAGTGATGCTTTTCCGGGGCAACCGTGGTCCGAGAAGGTGATGCGTCTGGCGCCATCGGTGGAGAAAGAGGAAGCCGCCAACACCGTCAATGTCTATATGAGTCTGAGCAAGGCTGCCCCGGCGCTGCGCTTCGGTCAGCAGGTGGATGTGAAGATCCGCACCGCCTTTAGTCCCAAGGTGATCAAAGTGCCTTTCGGCGCGTTGATCAACAAGGACGGCAAGACCTGGGTGGCGGTGATCGAGCAGGGGCGGGCCAGGCTTTTGCCGGTCGTCACCGGCATCGAGGATCTAACCCATACCGAGATTCTGCAAGGGATAAAGGCCGGGCAGCAGGTCATTCTCGCCGAAGGCAAGACGCTGAACGAAGGTGACCGGGTGCGTGTTGCGGCCAGGAAGCCGCAGTGATCGACCTGCAAGACGCTGGGAAGTCCTACCGTTTCGGCGAAAGGGTGTTGCCGGTGCTGAAAGGATTGTCATTGCATATCGGGGCAGGCGAGTTTATCGCCATCATGGGGCCGTCCGGTTCGGGTAAGTCCACGCTGCTGAATGTGATCGGCTGCCTGGATAGCATTGATGAAGGCCGCTATACGCTGGAGGGCGTGGCCATCGAGGCGGCTTCGGAGGATGAGTTGGCGGCGATTCGCAACGCGCGTCTGGGGTTTATTTTCCAGTCGTTCAATCTCATTCCCCGCATCAACGCGTTGCGCAATGTGGAACTGCCGATGATCTACAGCCGGGTTGCGCCCGCCGAACGCTTGCGCCGCGCTCATGCGGCGCTGAAAAATGTTGGCCTGGAAGATCGCGCAGCGCACTCACCCGCCAAACTGTCCGGCGGGCAGCAGCAACGCGTGGCGATTGCGCGGGCGCTCATCAACAATCCCGACATCATTATTGCCGATGAGCCAACCGGCAGCCTCGATTCCGTGTCCGGTCACGACATCATGCGTCTGTTCTCGAATCTTCATCAGCAAGGAAAGACCATCGTAATGGTGACGCACGAGAAAGAGATCGCCGCCTATGCGCGGCGGGTGATCCATTTGCGCGACGGCCTGATCGAACGGGACGAATCCTCCGGCGCGGCGGTCACTCCCGGCATCCTGCCTCCCGCGACACTAGTGCATCCCTGCACATCGCAGGAGCGGAGCCAATGACCGTCTTCGGTTATTGGCGTGACATTGCCGCCCAGGCCGGATGGGCGCTCAGGGACAACGCGCTACGCAGCCTGCTGAGCGTTGTCGGTATCGCGGTAGGCATCACCGCCGTCATGGCGGTGGGCACGATAAGTAAAGGGGGTCATTATCTGGTGTTTTCCGAGCTGGAGACCTTCGGCCTCAAGTCGGTGTGGATATTCCGCGACCGGCAGGACAAAGACCCGCACCGCGCGGTGCGCAAGGGCACTGGCATCGACAACGATGACTATGCCGTGGTTCGCGGCGGCTGTTGCCCGGCGGTCAGTCGCGTCAGCCCGGTAGTGTATGACTTCGGCAAACGCCAGTTGATCCGCTTTGGTAACCGCTACAGCAATGCCAGCGTGGAGGGTGTGGGCAGCGAGTATACAGTGATCACCAATGATATCCTGGCGCTAGGCCGTTCCTTTCGCATCCAGGACGAGGAGCGGCGCCGTCCCGTCGCCATTATCGGCCCCCAGCCGCACGCCGATCTGTTCGGTGCGAGTCAGAATCCCATCGGTAAGGAAATTCGCATCGGCCCACAAAAATACACCGTGGTGGGCGTGCTGAAGGCCAAAAGCCGCGGCTTTCTCGCCAGCATCGGCTCCGCCGGCGGGCAGGACGCGAACAATCGCATCCTGATACCCTACACGCTGTATCAACAACAGCTTGGTAAAAAAGAGATCCACTGGCTGCAAGCCGAAGCCGTCAGCCAGGATGAAGCAGACACCGCCGTAAGACAGATCAGTGACACCCTCACGCGCCGCCACGGCGACCGCTATGCCTACAAGGGCGAAACAATGGCCCAGTACATCGACACGGCCACGCGTATCCTGCAAGGCGTGGCACTGATCGGCGTGGTGGCGGCGGCGGTGTCGCTGCTAGTCGGAGGACTGGGGATCATGAACATCATGAGCACCTCAGTGCTGGAGCGTACCCGCGAAATCGGCCTGCGCAAAGCCATCGGCGCGCGCCAGCGCGACATCCTGTTGCAGTTCCTTGCCGAGGCGGTATTCATCTCCACCCTTGGCGGCGTACTGGGCCTGATGGTGGGGACGCTGGCGAGTTACGGACTGGCGCTGGCGACGGGCTTTCCGCTCGCACCCTCATGGGCCATGATCGTGGCCGCGCTGACGGTCTCGATCGGCGTCGGTATGCTCTCCGGCTACTACCCCGCCCGCCGCGCGGCTTTGATGCGGCCGGTGGTGGCGCTGAGGTATGAATAGAGGCGCCCTGGATCCAACGAGAGCAGCTTGCGGCACAAGTCGGTGGTGACAAATTTGCCACTACTGATTGAGCTGAAGGGGCTTTTTATGGTATAAATAGGAAGTCAATGCTAAAAAACCGTATAAATCGGTAGCTTGGCACTAGAGCCCGCAAATGCCTTATATTTTGCGTGGAATTTAAAATCACACACGCACCGTCACGTGTACCAGGGTGCCCGGTTCTATTTTTGGCCAGGTTGGTATATGGGGTGTGTGGAGGTTTAACCCTAACGATTGGAGTATTTTCTCATGGCAGTTGTTTCTATGCGTCAAATGTTGGAAGCGGGCGTACATTTTGGTCATCAA
>JAHFRW010000053.1 GCA_023266055.1 Gammaproteobacteria bacterium
TCAAGCGCTGGCGCGGCATTGCAACGCGCTACGCTAAAAACTTATCGTCTTTCCTTGCCGCCGTCCATATTCGATGTATCGCGCTGTGGGCTAATATCTCGTGACGACTCTATCTAGTGTTCACTTATTCTAAGAGGCGCTTTACACGCAGGGCAATATTTCCATAGCGTTAATCTTTCATCCGGTTGCAACTCTATCGTCATTGCGCCAAAACAGGCAGGGCATTGTCCAGAAATCGAGCTGCTAACGATTCGCAGACGCCAAGTTACATAAGCCCCATAGGGTATATAGAGTACCAGGAAAATTAAATAAAAATACACTTCTCCAGGGATAAATAATAATGCTACGCCTAGCAGTAACAATTTTAGGGTTTGCCTTAGCCACACCACCAATCTACCCAAGAGGCTATAAATCGTATAATGATAGAGTCCCTGGACCACATCAATGCTTACATAAGCGACATCATTATGCTTAATGAGCACTGGCTTATACTCCAATTTTTGGAGAAAACGGTTTACCATGGTGACATCTCTACGATTCATTCGTTAGCAAAGAATAACGACCTTACGTGTTCCTGCGTCCCAACTACTACATGCAGAATCTGTTGGGTAGCGTTGGCTCGATCCTCGGCGTCGGTCGGAGAGCGCATCTCAGTCACGGATGTCCTCGCACTATCTGCCTCCCTTGATTTTCCTGAGCAGCTCACGGGCAGGCTCTATCTCGGTAAAGCTTTCGTTGCCCTTCAAAATACGTTCAAGCTCCTTACGGGCATCTTCACGACGCCCGGCTTTGTCCAGGGCAGCCGCTAAATGGTAACGAATATCTGCCGATGTAGGTGCTTTGGTGGCCGCGGCCTGCAATAATTCCAGGCCACGTTTTACTTGTCCTTTTTGCACCAGAATCCAGCCCAGTGTATCAATGATGGGTGCTTGATCCGGCATCAAGTTATAGGCTTTTTCAGCATAATCCAGCGCGCGTGCGTCACCCTGTTCATAGTAAACCCAGGCCAGATTATTTAACACCGCCGCATTTTTGGGTTGGATCACGAGAGTTTTCTGGTAATAGTCTATGGCTTCCTTGCGCTTGCCATCCGCCTGGTACGTGGCTGCCAGCGCAATGAGCACCCCGGTATCTTGAGGATTTTTCTCTGACCATTGGGTCAACACCTGATAGGCGCCCGCAGAATCACCGGCCTGTTTGCGCGCTTGGGATAAACGTATGGCAAGGGAATCACTTTTATTACGCTCAAATGCATTGCCATATGCCTTGGCTGCACTGGCATAGGCACGGCCCATCATGTGAATGTTGCCTTCAAGCTCATAACCGGTAGCAATCTTGGGCTGTTGCTGCTGAATCTGTTGAGCGATGCGCAACGCTTCCTTGGGTCGGTTATCTCGCATTTCAAGATCTGCCAGCCCTACTGCTGCGGGCACATAATTCGGGTCAAGCTTGAGTGCTTTGTTCAGGCTGGCAGCGGCAGCCCTGGAATCCTTTGCCGTAAGCTGTGCGGTGGCAAGCATGTGCAGCGCCTGGGGAGACTTGGGAAGTTTATCTGTTAGTTTACGAAAAGTTGTCAATGAGCTGTTGATCTCCCCTGCCGCCAATTGTGCCTGCGCCAAAGCTTGCAGTGCTGCTGGATTATTGGCATGCTCCTCAGCAATGCCTTGCGCCACGCTCAGAGCCTTGAGCGGTTCATTCTGACGTAAATGAACATTTATCAACAGCAGCACTGGTTCAAGCGCCTTGGGGTTTCTTTCGCGCGCTTTTTCGAGCCATGCCATCGCTTCTTTTTCCTTATTGTCTGCGGCTGATAAACCCGCCAGACCAATCATGGCAGCCACATGCTTATCATCATACTTAAGCACAGTCTTATAACGTTGTTCTGCCTGTTGCGGTTTTTTCTGCTCCATGTCGATGCGTGCCAGATTCATGTGCGCAGGTGTAAATTCAGGCTGTACTTGCAAGGCGCCTTCAAATTGCTTGCGAGCAGACGCCAGATCTTTTTTACCCAGATACGCTAAACCCATAAAATTATAGGCCACCGGGTTTTTTGGCTCTTTTCTGGACATGGCCTGTGCTGATTGTAATGCCTTGTCGAAATTGCGTTTTTGCAAATGGCTGAGTACCAGGAGCATGTCGGCTTGCGTAGGCTCCTTGCCCAGTTCAACAATAGACTCCAGTTCCTTGACTGCCAGATCATTTTCACCGGCTGCAAGATGGCTCACCGCTAATTGGGTACGAATATCAGCGGCATTGGGCGCCAGAGCAGCGGCTTGTTCAAGATACTCGGTACCTTTATCCAGCTTGCCATCCTGCATGTAAGCTGTGCCCAATAAGGCCAGTAACTGGGGATCTTTATCATTAGCTTTCAGGGCAGGGCCAAGAGTTTTGATAGCCTCCTGGGGGCGCTTGAGTTTCATCAGGGTCGCTGCCAGTATTTTACGGGCCGCCATTTGCTCAGGCACTGCCTCAACATAACGGGATAATTCGTTTTCTGCCTGGGAAAACTGATTCTGCAGATAATGCACATTGCCCATTAATAACAGGCTGGGCATATGGCCGGGGATCACCTTTAATACTTGTTGCAGGGACTCCTGGGCAGCATTCAGATTTTTTTCCTGAAATGAAACATGCGCGCTCAGATAATTTGCCAGGGGATGACCAGGTACACGACTACGTATGGATTCAATATCTTTTTTCGCGTCGGCAATATTGCCTAATGCAAGATGTTCGGCGGCACGGCCCAGATAAGCGGGAACATTTTCCGGATCAAGTTGCAGGATTTTCTGGAATGTTTGCAGTGATTGGGCATGTTGCCCTGCGGCTCTTTGCAGATCACCCTTCATTATCCATGCTTCAATGCTTTTTGAGTCAGCCTTAAGCGCCTGATCAGTCAATGACATTGCCTGATCAGGATCTTTTTCCATGAAGGCAATACGTGCCTGACCAATTAATGCATCTGGAAAATTATCCCGCATCGTCAATGCCGCCTGATATTTTTCCTTGGCCTTGTCAATTTTGCGTAAAGCCAGATATGCATGCCCGTGTAATGTTGAAATAGCCGCCTTCAAATCAGCACTGGCATTGGCAGGTTCCTGAATTTCCTGTAAGACTGCTTCATTACGACCCTGTAATAAATAGGCCCTCCCGAGTGAAAAAAGTACTTTGTCACTGGGCACACCCAGGTCTTGTGCACGCTTTAATTCCTTGGCGGCAGAGGGACCATCACCAATTCTCAGGTAAACCTGACCTAACATTAGCCGCGCTTCCTTGTCGTCAGGGTTTGCCTGCAACGCATTTTTGAGCTGAATGACGGCCGCCTTGATATTGCCTTGCTGCAGGTAATTTCTGGCTTCGCTAATAAGTTTCTGGTTATTTTCGGCATATGCCGCTCTGGTATCCAATACCGTCAAACTCAATGCTGCTAAAAACGATAGAGTCAATAGGGAGAGTCGTGGCAAGGTCTGGTTGAATTCGTAATTTTTTTTCATTTTCAATCTCCCGTAATGACTATCTAAGGTCATATTTATTGATTAAATCGTAAAGTGTTGGTCGACTGATGCCAAGTATGTCAGCCGCTTGGGTGACATTGCCATTAAACCAGTGCAGTGCCCGGATAATAGCCTGGCGCTCAGCATCGTCACGCACCTGCCTCAGGTTAAGCTGTGCTGGTTGATCTTGCGAAGGCTCTGTAAATTCCAGATCTTCCATGTCGATTTGACTGCCTTCGCTCATGATGACTGCACGACTAATGCGATTTTCAAGTTCACGAACATTACCCGGCCATGCATAACCCTCGATCGCCACCATGGCTGATTGGCTAAAGTCGCGTCGTGGTTTGTTATGTTGCAGGCAATATTTATCCAATAATGCGCGCGCCACCAGTGCGATATCACCATCACGTTCTCGTAGTGGAGGAATGTTGATGGTCAACTCATTGACACGGTAATACAAATCTTCGCGAAACTGCCCCGCCCGAACCAATCCCAGAATATCCTGGTGTGTAGCGCAAATGACCCGTACATCAACGGCAATCTCCTCGCGCCCGCCAATACGTTCTATAACACGTTCCTGTAGAAAACGTAATAACTTTGCCTGGAGTGATATCGGCAAGTCCCCTACTTCATCAAGGAATAATGTTCCACCTTCTGCATGTTCTATTTTACCACGCACTTTTTTGTTGGCACCTGTAAACGCGCCTTTTTCATAACCAAATAACTCGCTTTCGAGCAATGTTTCGGGGATTGCTGCGCAATTTAAAGCAATAAAGCGCTGGCTGGCACGATTACTCATCCCATGCAACGCATGTGCAACCAGTTCTTTTCCGGTACCGCTTTCTCCCAACAGCAATACAGTGACATTGGTAGGCGCTACTTTTTCAACCGTGCGGCAAACCTTGAGCATTTGCGGACTGGATGCGATGATACCGGCCAGTGGAGAGTGACTGCTCTGATTTGTTATTAACGCACGATTTTCCATTTCCAGCTGATGTAAATGGAACGCACGATTAACAATCAACGACAGAATTTCCGGATCTACCGGTTTTTGATAAAAATCATACGCACCTGAGGCAATGGCGCGTACGGCATTTTCACGGTCATCATTACCAGTTACCACAATTACCTTGGTGCTGGGGGCAAGGGCAACAATCTGCTCTAATGTTGCCAGGCCTTCGCTGGCACCACTGGCATCGGGTGGTAAGCCGAGATCAAGGGTCACCACAGGCGGTTCGTGAATACGTAATTGGGCCAACGCCGTTTCACGATCACTGGCGATTACCACGTCAAGCCCCTCAAAGCACCACTTTAACTGGCTTTGCAGCCCTGGATCATCCTCGACAATTAACAAGGTATTTTTTGTTGTTATGCTCACTGATTCAACTCCTGATCCATCGATATCTCCACGCCCTCTTCCATCCCAAGGGGTATTTTGACACGAAACAGCGTGCCTTTACTGGGTGCGCTGACAACGCTCACGTCCCCTCCCAGTTCACGTACAATTTCACGGCTCTGGTATACACCAATACCCATGCCTGCATTACCTTTGGTGGTTTGAAACGGCCGAAATAAACGTTCCCGGATAAAGGTGGCATCCATTCCATGGCCACTGTCTTCTACTTCCAGCACGGCCTGTCCTCCGGCACTGTCCAGGCGTATTTTCACATAACCTTCCGCAGGTGTGGCATCTTGCGCATTTTGAATAATGTGCCCAAATACGGCGGCAAGTCGATCACGATCTGCCTGTACCCGTATACGCGCCCCGGAACACTGTAATTCAGGTATAGGTTTGACATGCATTCGGGTTGCAACGACTTCACGCAACAAGGCATCAAGATCCAGTAACTGACTGACAGTATGCGGCCGTACACTGCCCGCACGCAACTGAGCGAGCAAACGATTCATTTTTAATGTGGCATTTTCAACGGTATTAATGGCATCTTCCATAAAAGCTGGATTATTTTTGTGTTTTGCAGCATTTGAGACCACCAGGGCAAGTTGCGCGACCAGATTTTTAAGGTCATGTACTACAAAGGCGGAAAGCCGGTTAAATGCCTCAAATTGATGGGCATGCACCAACGCTTTGGTCGTCTCGATTTGTGCTATATAGCTGGCAGCCTGGCAACCTGCTGTTTTTAACAAGTCGCGATCTTCCCAATTGATCACCCTGAACGCACGGGGTTGCATCAAAACCATGAAACCGAGTACGCGTTGATGTAACAGCAGTGGAATGACCAACCAGGCTTGCGGTAATTCCCGCAGCCATTGGGGTAGATCAAGTCCGGTATAAAAATCCGGCTTTTCAGCATACTGTTCAAGGTCGATAATCCATTGGCGTGAATCAAGAAAGGTGGCCAGTGATCCATGTTCGATTTCATCGACGGTGATATTTTGGCCGACATTCCAGCGTGCCAATAACGCGAACGCTGATCGCTCATGATGATGGAATGCGCCCGCTACACCTTGCCGCCACCATACTATGCCGGCAGGACTGTCCACGATCTGCGCCAACGCTTGAATAGCACTCTCTTGGGTGGGCGTCGCTCCCGTCTCTCCGCCCGCCAGAGTGCGTATGAAGCGCAACCATTCTTCACGATAATCATATTTGTGGCTAAAAAAATGCTTGTTAAAAAAAACCTTGAAACGTGCTCGTACTTGTCCGGAGGCGACCGCCATGAGTAATATGACGGCAGCGCCAAATAGAAAGATGGCTTGTGCCGCCGTACCCCACGTGCCCCCATAAATGCGAATATAATATCCCGCTGCGGCCATGATCAAGAGATAAAGGCCTGCGCCCATCAACGCCGCTGTGTGAAAGACAATACCGCGCGAAACGAATACGTCCAGTGACCACTGAGGATTGCGCGCGGCGGAAAGAGCGATTAAGGGTACCGCCAGCGCCGTGATGATGCCACGGGCATTCCACAGATCAATGTTTACACGTTGCAACAGCAGGGCATCGGAATATAGAAATAAATCGTACGCGAACATGCCGCCAATGCCAAGGCATAAGAATTTAAGTGCCCAGCGTCGCTCGGGGATGGTGTTGCGATACACCTGTTCGACCAGGCCCAGTCCGATGATGGATAAAAAAACATGTCCGAGGATATTGATATAGGCACTACCGCCACCATAGAGAAGGATCAGCAACAAGACGCATATGCCTAATACCAGCGCTGCTAATGTTTTTAGCCTAGCAGACATGGGCGCTGCTATTTCTGCCGGATGCAATAACCGAATTAAAAAAGTGAACCATACGGCGTTACGGATAATCTCCAGCGCTGAGACGAAAAAGGATGCGGGATATCCCAGCGCGGCGTGATAGGCGACGATCATAGCCCAAACCACCGTGACGATGCACGCGCCAACCAGTAATGCTCCCTGTAATCGCCCGCGCCAGCTGGTTAGCAATAATAGTGATAGCACTATAAAAAGCAGCGCGGCAGCCGAATAACTGATGACACCAATATCGAGCATAAAATTCAACCTGAAAATGGTGATTAAGTTTGTAGTAACACCTGCGTGCAAACAGGTGGCAGATTAATATGGAAGTAATTACAGGAGAAATGCCATTTCACCGGGCACACTTACTCCATCATTACCGGGCATGTTTGCCCGAAAATCACCGGGCCCCCCTGCCCCATAAAATTACTTCGGCAGTCTGAAACAAAATCAGAAGATCAAGAAACAGGCTGTAGTTTTTCACATAGTATAAATCGTATTGCAGTTTCTCCACGGCATCTTTTTCAGTAGCCCCATAGGGATAACGGATTTGTGCCCAGCCGGTAATGCCCGGTTTAACACGGTGACGTTCAGCATAATAGGGGATGGTCTGGGACAGTTGTTCAACGAACATGGGGCGCTCAGGCCGTGGGCCCACAAAGCTCATTTGGCCTTTTAATACGTTGTACAATTGTGGCAGCTCGTCAATGCGAACCTTGCGGATAAACGCACCCACCCGCGTCACCCGGCTATCATTCTCTCCCGCCCATTGTGGTCCATTCTTTTCGGCATCTGCGCGCATGCTGCGGAATTTCAGCACCTGTACAAGCTGCCAATTCTGGCCTACCCGCACTTGCCGATACAAAACCGACCCTGGACTTTCCAGTTTGATGACAATGGCGGTAATAATCATGATCGGCCAGGTTATTGATAGCAGGGTCAGGCTGGCGACGATGTCGAATGTCCGTTTTATATACGCCTGCAGAACCCCGCTTAAAAACCCATCAGAAAAAATCAACCAGCTGGGATGCAGTAAATCCAGGCGAATCTTGCCGCCCTGCCGTTCAAAAAATGTCAGCATATCCACTACTTCTATGCCACTCATTTTACAATCCAGGAGCTGGTGTACTGGAAATCCCTTACGGCGATCTTCAACCGCCACAACGATTTCATCAACCTGTTGTCGATTGGCATATTCAAGCAAAGGCACATCCAGATGCAGGGCCAGATGCGGCTCAATCACCGCATGTTCGCCTGTGACATGCACATAACCCACGATAATAAATCCGCGTCTGTCTACCTTGCGTCGCAGTTGCTGAGCGATTTCTCCAGCACGTTTGCCTGTGCCCAGTACCAGAATACGCCGTTTCATGGTGTCCTGATTAACCACCTTGAAAAAGATAATGCGTGTCAGCACAATACCCGTGAGGGCTGTCGCAAAGGCCAAACCAAAAGCACCACGCCCCAGAAGCAATGCTGGAAAAAGGTAGAAAACAAAACTCATGATCGCCAGACCCAGCAGAATACTGATGCCGATACGCAGCAGCATGCCGGCGACACCATCCCGAAGGTTGGTCTTGTACAGACCCACAGCCGTCATCATACTGATCATTACCAGAGCAAATATCAACGCCTTGGGCAACAGCGGACCGATCGCCCGCAGGGATTCATCTTCACCCGCAAAACGTAGCGATGCACCCAAATAGATGGACGACATTAGAATCATGGCCTCGATGATTCCCAGTAACAGGAATGAGTGAGGCACATAATGTCTAAACAATCGAATCATGAAATAGTTGTTCCTTATCTGTAAACGCCGTTAAACATGCTGCTTTGTGTGATATATTCAAGACAAAAATCAGACCAAAGTCAGATTAATGATGGTGGTTTTATATACGCGCTTCTATTTTTGCCTAAACCCTTCATTTTTGATATTGTTACATTTTAGCCGCATAAAATCTTCGGGAATAATACCATGAAAATCACTATCTTCGGTTCCGGTTACGTCGGGCTGGTCACAGGTGCCTGCCTGGCAGAAGTCGGCAACGAGGTTTTGTGTGTCGATATCGACGCCCGTAAAATCGACATGCTCAAGCGCGGCGCAATCCCCATTTATGAGCCGGGCCTGGAAGCGCTGGTGCTCGGTAATTCGCAATCCGGACGGTTGTCCTTCACGACCGACATCGCCGCCGGGGTCGCACATGGTCTGTTCCAGTTCATCGCCGTGGGCACCCCGCCCGACGAAGACGGCTCGGCCGATTTGCAATATGTGGTTGCAGTCGCCAAAAGCATTGGTGAACACATGGACGGTTACCGTATTATCGTTAATAAATCCACCGTGCCGGTAGGTACCGCTGACAAAGTGCGGGATACCGTACAAAATACTTTAAAAACACGCGATAAACACTTTGAGTTTGATGTGGTTTCAAATCCTGAATTCCTCAAGGAAGGCGCCGCCATTGATGATTTCATGAAACCCGATCGTGTGGTTATCGGCACCGATAACCCACGCACCACTGAATTATTACGCGCCCTCTACGCGCCCTTTAACCGTAACCACGAACGCCTGGTGGTGATGGATATTCGTTCTGCCGAGTTGACCAAATATGCTGCCAACGCGATGCTGGCAACCAAAATCAGCTTCATGAACGAACTGGCCAATCTTGCCGAGCGTTTGGGAGCAGATATTGCCCAGGTACGTCTTGGTATCGGCTCGGACCCGCGGATTGGTTACCATTTTATTTATCCTGGCTGTGGTTATGGCGGTTCGTGTTTTCCCAAAGATGTGCAGGCACTGGAGCGTACCGCGCAGCAGGTGGGTTATAAAGCGGAACTGTTAAGCGCTGTAGAAGCGGTAAATAACCGTCAAAAACATATATTATTCAATAAAATAGAGGCTTATTTTAAGGGAAGCCTGAGGAGCCGTACCTTTGCCCTGTGGGGCTTGGCTTTCAAACCGAATACCGATGACATGCGCGCCGCCCCCAGTCGTACGCTCATGGAGGCTTTATGGGAACAAGGTGCGCATGTTCGGGCCTATGACCCGGCTGCCATGCACGAAACCCAGAGGATTTATGGTGATCATTCGGGTCTTACACTGTGCGAGTCACCCGCCGATGCATTGACGGGGGCTGATGCTCTGGTCATTGCAACAGAATGGAACGAATTCCGCAGCCCTGATTTTGGCAAACTTAAAGCCACACTCAAGCAGCCACTGATTTTTGATGGTCGCAATTTGTACGATCCACAATTAATGAGTAAAGAAGGATTTGTGTATTACGCCATTGGGCGAGGCGCGTCTAAAAATAAAAATACAAAACAATAGGATACGATATAATGTTAACCTTGGATAAAACGAAAATCGGCATGATTGGTCTGGGCTATGTCGGCTTGCCACTGGCCGTGGAGTTCGGCAAACACTTCCCAACCGTTGGCTTTGACATTAATGCACCACGTATTGCCGAACTGCGACAGGGCAAGGACAGCTCCCTGGAAGTCGAAGCCGACGAACTGGTACAGGCCAAACATTTAACCTACACCACTAATCCGGATGATCTGGCGGAATGCAATGTCTTCATCGTTACGGTGCCTACTCCTGTAGATGAACACAAACGCCCCGATCTTACCCCTCTGGTCAAAGCCAGCCAGACTCTGGGTAAAATCATGAAAAAAGGCGACATCGCCATTTTCGAATCCACCGTATATCCTGGCGCCACGGAAGAAGTCTGCATACCGATTATCGAATCCCTCTCCGGGATGAAATACAACCAGGACTTTTTTGCCGGATACAGCCCGGAGCGCATTAATCCCGGCGACAAGGAACACCGTGTCATCAACATTCTCAAAGTCACTTCCGGCTCCACACCGGAAGTCGCTGAATTTGTCGATCAACTCTACAAAAGCATCATCATCGCCGGCACCCACAAAGCCAGCAGCATCCGGGTTGCCGAAGCCGCTAAAGTGATTGAAAACACCCAGCGTGATGTCAACATCGCGCTCATCAACGAACTGGCACTGATCTTCAACCGTCTCGGCATCGACACACTGGAAGTACTGGAAGCCGCAGGCACCAAATGGAATTTCCTGCCGTTCCGCCCCGGTCTTGTGGGCGGACACTGCATTGGCGTGGATCCGTATTATCTCACCCACAAGGCACAGGAAATCGGTTATCTTCCGGAAGTGATTCTTGCTGGGCGTCGCATTAACGACGGTATGGGTCCCTATGTTGCCCAGCGTGTTATTAAAATGATGATCCAGCGCCGCGTCCACGTCGCCAACTCCAATGTTCTGGTAATGGGGCTGACCTTCAAGGAAAACTGCCCGGATTTACGCAACACCAAAGTGGTCGACGTTATCCGTGAATTACATGACTACCATGCACACGTTGACGTATATGACCCATGGATCAGCGCCAAGGAAGCCGAACACGAATACGGCATCACTCCTGTTTCAAAATTGGAAGCAGGCAAATACGACGCCATCATCCTGGCCGTCGGTCACCGTCAATTCCATGAAATGGGCGTAGAAAAAATCCGCGCCCTGGGCAAACCCCATGCTGTGCTGTTTGATGTAAAATACATTCTACCTGTTGATCAGGTAGATGGCAGGTTATAAATAACGGTGCTTGAACCACAGAGGGCACGGAAAATACCGAGTTAATATTGTAATTTTAACTCTCGGTATTTTCCGTGCCCTCTGTGGTTTTATGGTTTTTTATATTTACCATTATACTTAATGGAGACATCATGAAAGTTTTAATCACCGGCGCTGCCGGATTTATTGGCTCCGCCCTGTCACTGCGACTACTGGCCCGTGGCGATGAAGTGATTGGCGTAGACAACCTCAATGACTATTACGACGTCAATCTGAAAAAAGCGCGTCTGGCACGCACCCTTGATCACGCCAGCTTTACCGATGTGCGTGTCAGTCTCGAAGACCGTACCGCCATGGAGGCCGTGTTTACCCAACACCAGCCACAACGCGTCGTTAACCTTGCGGCACAAGCAGGTGTCCGATATTCCATCACCAACCCCCACGCCTACGTTGACAGCAATCTGGTGGGTTTCATCAACATTCTCGAAGGCTGCCGCCATAATGGCGTCGAACACCTGGTCTACGCATCCAGCAGTTCCGTATACGGCGCTAACACCAAAATGCCTTTTTCCGTACACGACAATGTTGACCATCCTGTCAGCCTGTACGCCGCCAGTAAAAAGGCCAACGAACTCATGGCTCACACCTACAGCCATCTTTACAAACTGCCTACGACTGGCCTGCGGTTTTTCACAGTATACGGTCCGTGGGGACGCCCTGACATGGCACTGTTCATGTTCACCAAGAACATACTGGCAGGCAAGCCGATTGATGTATTCAACTACGGCAATCACAAACGTGACTTCACCTACATTGATGACATTGTAGAAGGTGTTATACGTGTTCTCGACAACGTTGCCACACCCAATGCACAATGGAGTGGTGCCGAACCCGATTCGGCCACCAGCTACGCGCCCTACCGTCTTTATAACATCGGCAATCACAACCCGGTAGAGTTATTGTATTTCATCGAAGTACTGGAAAACTGCCTGGGCAAAAAAGCACAGAAAAACATGTTACCCCTACAAAATGGCGACGTCCCCGCTACCTATGCGGACGTAGACGACCTGATCCGCGACGTCGGCTTCAAACCCGACACTGCCATAGAAACAGGCATTGCACGTTTTGTGGAATGGTATAGGGCCTATTACAAGGTGTAGTGCGCCCTTTATTTATATTGACGCATCATTTTTCTTTTTTAAAAGATCTCAAAGATAGTTTGGCAAGAATAATGCTGTATTGTAGTAAATAATCGTGTTGGCAATCAGCCGCGAGCATTCGTTCCAGATATTTTGTAACGCGGATCAAGCTGCTGCGCCCGTGAAGGTCAAAAAGATATTTCATAGAGAGAGCAGCACTTTGGAACTAGGCTTGTCCAACAACCGGTTCAGGTTGTGGTTCGTTTCGCTCTCACAAGCTAACCTTATTCGTTAGGCATGTGGTTCGAAGCTGTAACTGAATGAGACCTGCGCCGGTTCGCCGTGGCCTGCCACGTAGCTACCGCTGCCACGAAGGCTTGCCAGAGCACCGGTGCCAGAGCCAGCAACGACTGACCATGAACTGCGTGCCTTGCCATCGGAGAATGAGCCAACATGCTGAATGACAAATGTTCCCGACTTACCGCCGACTGCACCTAAAACGCGCTCCAGGCCAACAAATGTCGCGGTGCCTTGAACGGCATAAGCCATGAGGTATTCGAGGCTGCTTGTGCCTTCAATATCACCTGCATATGACTGGGTGACTTTCGCCTGAGTGAGCTTCGCCCCACCATCGATTTCTTGATATGTCTTTTCATCCCAACCCGTGATTTGGAAGGTGCAGCGGGCATCTGTATTCATTGATGATCCTCGGAAGTTGATAAAGGAATACCGTTAAATATACACCGATTCCGGTGTATAATCGTGACTCACGATTCAAGTTATACTTCTGTTTATTAAAATATTTTTACGTGAAATGGGCACTGAAAACACACTGCCCGGCACGAATCTGCCCAAGGGCTGGATTCCATACTGTGGCCAATGCAGGATTAAACATTACAGTATTTGTACCGAAACGCAATATCTTCAGGGGAGCGAACGCTTCATTTTGTATCGTGGCAAGCGTCATCCGCAGGCTAGGATATGATCAAGAAGGTAGGGATGTATTGAATCTGTTGGGCAGAATGTAATGATCATCCCTGGTGTCCGATGCAGAATAATACGGTACGGTATTACACTTGGTATTATTTATAATGGAAAATGAATTGCATGATCCTTTTTCATGTATCAAAATTAAGGTATTATTTTGTACTTATATAATATCACTCCCCGGCTTTTAGCCACGCACATTGAAAAAGGGTAATCAATTATGCAAAATCCGAAAAATCTGGCGCGTTTCTTCTTTGCTACCCTGTTGATACTGGCGATGACTGCCTGTGCCACCCGGCAAACAACACCGTCATCATCATTGCGCCTTTACGCATTTAACTGCGGTAGCATCGACGTTCTGGACATTTCAATATTTCAGCCCGGTATCGGCAAAGGAGAGCATAAAACCCTCACCAATTCATGCTACCTGGTAACTCATCCCAAGGGTAGCTTGTTATGGGATACCGGCCTGTCTGATGAGCTTGTAAAAACACCAGAAGGCATAACATTCATGGATGCTTTTGTTTTGCGCTCAACCAGGACGCTGGCCTCGCAACTCAACGAGATTGGTTATAAATCCGAAACCATTAAATACCTCGGTATCTCGCATATGCACGGTGACCATGTGGGTAATGTAAATTTATTCCCACGCGCCACGCTCCTGATGCAAAAAGAGGAATACGATGCGGCCTTCGGATCGGAACCAGGAAAATACGGTTTTGATCCCGCCACATATTCAACCTTGCGTAGCAATCCCTTGCAAACACTTGAAGGTGATTATGATGTATTCGGTGATGGCACGGTGATCATTAAACGTATGTTGGGGCATACTCCAGGGCATCAAGCTCTGTACGTGAAGCTGCCAAAATCTGGAAACATTCTCCTGTCGGGGGATTTGGTTCACTATACCGATAATTGGGTACACAAACGGGTGCCTGTTTTCAACTTCGATAAGGAGCAATCAGTCAAGACCATGGAAGATACCGAGAAATTCCTTAAAGAGAATCATGCGGTGCTCTGGATTCAACATGATCTGGAACAAAACGCCGGAATTAAACACGCACCCGCTTACTATGATTAATCGATCTGGTGTGTACGGAACCCTGTAGAAATATCCAATCCCAAAAATTTAGACTAAACAACTGGTGCAGCATGGGCGGATACTTTATCTGAAAAAGCAGAAAATAAATTACAACATACAGAAATGGCATGGCAAGCCCGGTGTTCCGAAACGGCAAGCCCTGACATATTACGATGGGCTCATGCCAAAGCGGTGCATGAATTCACACTTGATGACTCCCTGATAGATCTACAAACGTCTTCTGTGAATCGTCTGGCGAAACAATATTTAAGCAAGGCAAAATTTCATATTGCATCCAGCGAAACAGCACAGATTCTGTCCGGGAACGTTACATTGGCACACAAAGAATTCCAGCTTGCCCAATCCTACCTGGAAAAAGCCACGGCTACCATGGATCGGAAAAATACATCACATATTGAATCCTTGAAAAAGGTATTATCTCAATTCGATATTTTATTGAAAAATAACTGGAGTAATTGTTGGAGTGATCAGGAGCGGCAGGTTTTTGAAGCGCTGAAATCGGATCTTGGAAATTTACTAAAGACACTCTAAAGCAAAGGATAGACGCACCTCATGATCACTGCTTTCGTTGTCAGCTATGGTTACTTTGCAGTATTTCTGGGTACGCTGCTTGAGGGAGAAACAATTCTGCTTGCCGCAGGATTTGCCGCTCACCGGGGGCTGCTCGAATGGTCGCTCGTCATTGCGGTGGCCTTTCTTGGCGCTACGGTGGGTGACCAGTTGGCTTTTCTGCTGGGCCGCTGGAAAGGTATGGCTTTTATCACGCGTTTTCCAGCACTGACGCGCCGTGCACCGCACATTCATGCACTGCTTGAACGGCATAACATCCTCTTCATTCTTGGTTTACGTTTCGTTTATGGACTACGTCTTGCTGGCCCCATCGTTATAGGTACCAGCAATATTGCATGGTTACGTTTTGCGGTACTCAACATGGTGGGTGCCGCTATCTGGGCAGTGCTGGTGGCAGGCGCTGGCTATTACTTCGGTGTGGCACTGGAGTCGTTATCTGTTAATCTCAAACACATTGAAGAGAGTATTCTCGTCGGCATTGTCGTTATGGGATCTTTTATCTGGTTATGGCGCCGTATATCCAGCAAGAGGCGCTGGAAGTAATTATGGCTGTTCTTCAAACCATGCCAATTTGTCGCGTAATTTAACCACGTTTCCAATAATCAACAAGGTAGGGGCATGGACTTCCGAAGTGGCAACAATACCGGGCAAGGAGGTCAAGGTGCCTACCAGCACACGTTGTTGGGGTGTTGTGCCTTGTTGCACCAGTGCTACAGGCAGGGTTGCTGGCATGCCGTGGCTGATCAACTCATGGCATAACTGATCCAATCCCGTGAGTCCCATATAAATAACTACCGTTTGTTTGGGTTGGATTATGCTTGCCCAATCAAGATTCACAGAACCATCTTTCAAATGACCTGTGACAAACACGACAGATTGTGAATAATCACGGTGTGTTAACGGAATACCGGCATAACTGGCGCAGCCTGATGCTGCGGTAATACCTGGCACCACCTGAAACTGTATACCTTCTTCTGCAAGGGTCTCGATTTCTTCACCCCCACGGCCAAATATGAAAGGATCTCCACCCTTCAAGCGCAACACTCGCTTACCTTCTTTGGCAAGGCGTACCAGCAATTGATTAATTTCATCCTGGCGTACGGCATGAAACGCACGTTTTTTACCTACATAAATACGTTCGGCTTCGCGACGTACCAGCTCCAGAATTTCCGGAGTGACCAGACGGTCATACAACACCACATCGGTTTGTTGCATCAAACGTAACGCACGAAACGTCAGAAGATCAGGATCACCCGGCCCCGCACCTACCAAATACACTTCTCCACGTGCCCGCGCCAGGGAGTTTGGGGTGTCATCTAATGCAGACTGAACGGCCAGACAGGCTTCGTTGTCATGTCCGGCATGCACCATTTCGGCGATAGGCCCCTGAAATATGTGTTCCCAGAAACGGCGACGCTGTACGATATCAGGTAATCGTTGTTTAACCTGTCCACGAAATCGCGCACCAAGATCAGCAAGCCGCCCATACGATGCTGGAATCAATGTTTCGAGCCGCGCACGCAGCAAGCGTGCCAACACAGGTGAAGCTCCCCCGGTAGATACGGCCACCATCACCGGCGAGCGATCAACAATCGAAGGCAGGATAAAATTGCACAATGCAGGTTCATCAACAACATTAATCAATAATGCACGTTGCCTAGCCAAATCAGAAATATGTTGATTGATAGTGACATCGTTCGTAGCTGCAATCACCAGCATTACCCCCACCAAGTCACTTTCCTGAAATGCAGCGGTGTGATGCAGTATCTTTCCTGTGGCGCTCAATTCGGAAAGCTCCTCGGTGATAACAGGTGATACAACCTTCACGTGTGCTCCAGCACGTAATAGCATGCCCACCTTGCGCGTGGCAATTTCACCGCCACCGACGACCAGGCAGGGTTGATCTTTGATGTTCAGGGATACCGGCAGAAAATCCATGTTAGCCCGCCCGGGGTTCAATTATGCTGACACCCCCCATATAAGCCTGCAGCACCTGAGGAATATGAATACAACCGCGTGCATCCTGATAGTTCTCCATAATGGCCACCAGGGTACGTCCTACTGCCAACGCTGACCCATTCAAGGTATGTACCAGTTCAGGTTTACCTGTGGCAGGGTTCCGCCAGCGCGCCTGTAAGCGCCGTGCCTGAAAATCT
>JAHFRW010000009.1 GCA_023266055.1 Gammaproteobacteria bacterium
AGCTTCGCCAGTATAGTGGGCACCGAACGGGGGCCTGCCTGCATCGCCATCGCTCCCAGTGGCCGTTTCGCTTATGTGGTGAATGCCAGCGCCAACACCCTCTCAATCTATCGCGTCAACACCGATACCGGGGAGCTATTCCCTTCGCGAACCATCACCACAGGCGGCACACTCCCTGTGGCAATTACCATAACCTCGTGCGGACGATTCGCCTACGCGACAAATTCCGGCTCTGCCAGCGTCGCCGCCTATCGGGTGGATTGCGACACCGGCATGTTGACCTTCATCGATACCACGGATACCGGCATAGCGCCTTATGCTGTTATCGCGAGCCATTCCGGTTGTTTCGTTTACGTGGTCAATGCTGGCTCTGCCAGTCTTTCCATGTATCACATTAACCCTGGCGCTGGCACTCTTACCACTATCGGAAAAGTCGGAGCAGACACAGGCCCCGTATCCATGGTGGAGGACGCCGCAGGCCAGCGTCTCTACGTCACAGGCCTGTCCGGGGTTTCAATCTACCACATTCACGCAGGCAGCGGCGTCCTGCAACGCACAACGACACCCCTGGTGCTATAGATCAAATACGGCTACGACAGGCGCATGATCTGATGGCCGCTCCCATGCGCGAGGTATCTTATCAATACGGCTCGATACGCATGCCGCACACAACGCTGGACTGGCAAGAATATGATCAATGCGCAACCCCAGATCACGACGAAATGCCGCCATGCGGTAGTCCCACCACGAAAACTGATTTGGCGCCTGCTCGAACAAACGAAACGTGTCACACAATCCCAGATCAACAAATCGCTCGAACATCTTGCGCTCCGGCGCGGAACATAGGACACGCCCATCCCATAACATAGGGTCATGCACATCACACGCTTCCGGGGCAATATTAAAATCACCCAACAGGATCAGGTACGGATAAATTGCACGCTGCTCCTCAAGATAGATGACAAGTTTTTCCAGCCAGTCAAGCTTGTAACGATACTTATCCGACCCGACTGCTTCTCCGTTAGGAATATACACATTCATCACCCGCACTTGCGTATGCATCGCGGGAGACGCCGCACCCGACGCAACATCCAGTGTTGCACACAACACACGGCGCTGATGATCATCCAATCCTGGAATATCAGCAATAACATCCCCGCACACCCCACGACTCAAGATCGCCACGCCATTATATGTTTTTTGACCGGAGTAAATGACCGAGTAACCTGCTGCTTCGATATCTTCAACTGGAAAATCCTTATCTTCCATCTTGATTTCCTGTAACGCAAGAATATCCGGCTGCTCGGTTTTGAGCCAGTCAAGCACATGCGGTAAACGCACGCGCAATGAATTGACATTCCAGGTCACTATTTTCATCACTTGACCCACTTTACATCATCAAGCGGCAAATAAAGTTTATAATTGAGCCTCATAAGCACATATCCAGACGCATTGATAATGAATAAAAAATACACCGCGCGACATCCATGACACATAAATATACAGGAAAATAGTACGCCATGCGTATCTGGACCCTACACCCAAAATACCTCGATCCGCGCGGCCTGGTCGCTCTGTGGCGCGAGGCCCTGCTTGCGCAGAAGGTATTGCGCGGCGACACTATAGGTTATAAGGCGCACCCCCAGCTCCTGCGCTTTCGCGCACAACCAGACCCGGTAGCGGCCATTGCACACTATTTAACAAACATTCACGATGAGGCTGTTGCACGCGGTTATTGCTTTGATGCAAACAAAATATCACCCGGCACAATGACCAACAACATCATTGAAACCAGGGGACAGCTTTTATATGAATGGCAACATCTTAAAGCAAAATTGCATGTGCGACATCCCGAACAATTTTCTCACCTCCGCAGAATCAAGGCACCCGACCCCCATCCCTTATTCACCATCATTCCCGGTGAAGTCAGAGACTGGGAGCACGTGAAAAGCCATTAATCATCCACATCGAAGGTCACCACGAACAAACACACCGCACCACTAACACATGCCGGTATGCCGCAACAATGCGTCAATTTTTGGCTCACGACCCCGAAACTCAATAAACAAATCCATCGGCTCGCGTGAACCACCCTGCTCCAGAATCGCCGACATAAATTCAAGCCCGGTTTTACGATCGAAGATACCATTCTCTTCAAATTTCGAAAACGCGTCACTCGACAATACTTCAGCCCATTTGTAACTGTAGTAACCTGCCGCATAGCCGCCAGCAAAAATGTGCGAGAAACTGTGCGGAAAGCGGTTAAATGCAGGTGGCTTCATGACCGCCACTTCACGACGAACCTCATCAAGAATATCGTAAATACGTCCTCCACGGGCAGGATCGTATTCCAGATGCAGCCGGAAATCGAATATTGAAAACTCAAGTTGCCGCACCATTTGCATGCCAGACTGAAAGTTTTTGGCCGCCTGCATCTTGTCGAATAATGCCTGTGGCAACACTTCCCCGGTTTTATAGTGCCCCGAGATCAAATGCAGGGCTTCGCGTTCCCAACACCAGTTTTCCATAAACTGACTGGGTAATTCCACCGCATCCCATGGCACGCCACTGATCCCGGCAACACTGGGATAATCAACACGCGTTAACATATGATGCAGACCGTGACCAAACTCGTGAAACAGAGTCTGCACTTCATCATGAGTAAAAAGTGCCGGGTCACTACCAATAGGTGATGAAAAATTACAGGTAAGATAAGCCACCGGTGTTTGCACCGCCTGCGCTGCGCGCTTGCGCGTCAGGCATTCATCCATCCACGCCCCGCCCCGTTTGTGTGGGCGCGCATAAAGATCAAGATAAAATTGACCGCGCACAACCCCCAAATGATCCTTTATTTCGAAAAATCGCACGTCGGAATGCCAGGTTTCAATGCCCGTTATCTCCTGAATTTCCAGGCCATACAATCGCTGCACCACTGCAAACATACCGGGTACTACACGGTGTTCCGGAAAATAAGGTTTGAGCTCTTCCTGTGATATGGCGTAGGTATGCTCTCTCAGCTTTTCTGAATAATAGGGAATATCCCATGACTCCAGCTCATCGACACCATAATGACGGTGCGCAAAATCCCGTACCTCCTGCACATCGCGGCGCGCAATTAACAACGAGCGCTGCGCCAGATCATGTAGAAAATCCAGCACTTGCCGGGTTGATGCAGCCATTTTGGTGGCAATCGAGCGTTCCGCATAATTGGCGAATCCCAATAACCGGGCAATTTCATGACGCAGTTCCAGAATTTTCTCCATAACCTCGGTGTTATTCCAGCGCCCCGCATTAGGACCCACATCGGAAGCACGTGTCACATAGGCTTCATACATTTCACGGCGTAGCTCTCGACTATCCGCATACGTAATCACAGGATAGTACGACGGAAATTCCAGCGTGAATAACCAGCCGGTTTTCTCTGCTGCCACTGCCGACTGACGCGCCGCCGCTTTGGCAGACTCTGGCAACCCGGCAAGATCGGCTTCATCTCCAATAACCTTCTGCCAGGCGTGGGTAGCATCCAGCAAATTCTCTTCGAACTTGCTGGTCAGTCCCGACAATTCCTGCATGATCGCTTTATAGCGATCCTTATCCTGCGTCGGTAACGCCACGCCCGACAAGCGAAAATCACGCAGTGCATTATCAATTATTTTCTTCTGTGCGGTATCCAGCCGGTTGTATTCAACACCGTCAGCAATAGATTGATACGCCTGATACAGACGTTCATTCTGACCTACTTCCGAAGCATAATCGCTGAGCTTGGGCAAACAGGCGTTATACGCTGCGCGCAACGCATCGGAATTTACGACAGAATTTATGTGACCAACGGGTGACCAGGCACGACTCAATCGTTCATTCAGTGCCTCCATAGGCTCTACCAGATTGGCCCAGGTATAGGGTCCGTTTGTAGCCAGCAATTGCTGAACCCCGGCACGATTTTCTGCCAGGATGACATCAATGGCAGGCTCAACATGTTCGGGATTAATCTGCGTAAAACGCGGCAGACCCGTTGTTTCAAGCAAGGGATTATTCATGGGTGATGTGCCTGCAAAATATCAAGTTGGGAAGATTCTAATGTAGCATAATTTCCGCCATCAATAGTATGATACCGTGACACAGGAATACAAGACTTGATATTTATGCAAAATAATCGCACCATTTGACCATGGCCATTAGAATCTACCAGAATATCATCCCCATTGTTCCTGCCAGCGCCTTTGTAGACGAGGCGGCGTTGGTTGTGGGTAATGTGACGCTGGGGGAAGACACATCCCTGTGGCCGATGAGCGTGGCGCGCGGTGATGTGCATCGCATCACGGTGGGTGCACGCAGCAACATTCAGGATGGCTCGGTATTACACGTTACCCAACCCAATCGTTTTACACCCGGCGGCCATCCCCTCATTATCGGCAATGACGTGACGGTGGGCCACCGTGCTATCTTGCATGGCTGCACCGTGGAAGATTACGCATTGATTGGCATGGGTTCTACAGTGCTGGATGGCGCCATTGTTCATTCACGAGTACTGCTTGGTGCCGGGAGTCTGGTACCCCCCGGAAAAGAACTGGAAAGCGGTTATTTATGGTTGGGCAGCCCGGTGAGAAAAATCCGCCCATTGACGGAAAACGAACTCGCCTATTTTGCATACTCGGCTGCACATTATGTAACGTTAAAAAACAAGCATATGGAACAGCGCCGCTAAAAATTCACAAAATAAGCACCACATAAATCATAAGCGACCACTGCGTTTTATGTCCAAATACCGGTTCACCATGGCTACCGGCAATCTGTCTGGCTCCACATCCAGACTAAAGACACCAGCATGTCTTACCCGTTCAAATGCCTTTTCGCGGGAATCCAGATAATAATGTGTTGCCGCCAGCGTCAGAGCATCGCTAAAGCTAGCTACGGGCTTGTTCAGCGTACTGCCAATAATCATTTCCCGCAGACTGGCTAAAAGCACTAGATGACGCTGCTTGAGCAGGTTCAATGCGGCCATTAACTCATCACTGTCTTCATCACGCAAATTAGTCACCAAAACAACCAGGGAACGTTTTCTAAGTTTTTTCATTAAAGCGGTGACAGCATATACATAATCCGGCGTTTTTAACATGGGCTGCATGTCATATAAACGATTCATGAATTGATTTAATGTGGCACTTCCCTTTCCAGGTGGCAGATAACGCTCTTCACCCGCAAAACTCATCATACCCACAGCATCTCCCTGACGCAGCGCCACATGGGCAAGCAGTAGCATGGCGTTAAGGGCATGGTCAAAATGTGAAAGCGTGCCATCCTGCGCCAGCATACGGCGCCCACCATCAAATAGAAATATAATTTGCTGATCTCGCTCATCCTGATATTCCCGAGAGATCAACTTATTCATTCGCGAGGTGGCTTTCCAGTCTACCTGACGCAGGGTGTCACCCTCACGATACTCACGCAACTGGTGAAATTCCAGCCCCAGACCACGTCGCCTGCGTTTACGTATTCCCATCTGGCTCAAGTGATGATCTGTTGCCAGCAGGGCATATTTTGAAACTGCGGCAAAATCGGGGTAGACACGCACTATCTGCGACTCTCCCAGCATCATGTTACGCTTCCACAATCCCAGCGGGGATGACACAAGGACTTGTGTCATCCCAAACGTCTGATTACCACGTTGCATAAATCGTATCTGGTAATTTATTTCACCCCACGCGTCCGGCGCTATCACCATCTCCTGGGGTTGATGACGGCTTTCTGCCTGTACGGGATGATGATCATGGAGCGACAACACAACAGGTTTTTTATGGGCATTAACCACGCGTATTTTGATGGTGCGCCACACATTGACGGGGTGAGAGCCTCGTAATTGACGCTGCACATAGGGAGCCTGCATGCGGTACAGAGAATAACCATCGACAAATGCCATGACCGCAATCACCGCCCCTGTTACCTGCCATACCACGGAAAAGTCATCGAAAAAAGAGGCGGCTATCGCCATGACAAACCATAACCACAACCACACAAAAAGATTTTTTGCAGCCTTCATTGACGCGGCGAATCAACTTTATCAAGTAGCGCCTTTAATACATCATCACTATCATGACCTTCTATTTCGAGATCAGGATCCAGTGTCAACCGATGCCGCAACGCGGCGGGAGCAATAACTTTCACATCATCCGGCGTCACAAAATCACGCCCCTGCAATAATGCAGCAGCACGCGCCGCCCGAATCAAGGCAATCCCACCTCTGGGCCCGGCACCGACAGCAATACCTGGCCATTCGCGTGTAGCACGTACTATATCGAGAGCATAATCACGCACCCTTTCATCCACACGCAATAACGAGACCAGGCGCTGCATTGCCTGAACGGTTGCAGGGCTCACGATGGTCGATACATTTTCAACATTAAGCGCATCACCGATCCGGTCAGACGTTACCTGATTCAACATCAATCGTTCCTCATCACGGGAAGGATATCCGATTAAAACCTTCAACAAAAAACGATCAAGCTGCGCTTCAGGAAGAGGGTAAGTACCTTCCTGTTCAATAGGGTTTTGCGTGGCAAGCGTCATGAAAGGCAGACTCAACGCATAACCCTGCCCCTCAATGGTCACCTGATTCTCCTGCATTACTTCCAGCAAAGCAGCCTGGGTTTTCGCAGGCGCGCGATTGACTTCATCAGCCAGTAACAGATTGGTAAAAACCGGCCCTTTACGAACATGAAACTGCTCACTCTGAAGATTATACATGGCATGCCCGGTAATATCAGACGGCATCAAATCCGGGGTAAACTGAATACGTGAAAAATTGCCATTAAAGGTTTTGGCAATCGCCCGCACCAGCAAGGTTTTTCCCAAACCCGGCACACCTTCGATTAGCACATGTCCCGCCGCAAACAACGCAATCAGCACTTGATCCACAATCTCAACCTGGCCAATAACCGCCTTGCCAATTTCGGCACGCATACGCTGCACAATGGTGTGGGCTTCCATTATTTTTTCCTGCGGAATTCCAGTGCTCACGAAGGGTTCACTCACAACTTTCTCCTTATTATTTCCATGGTTTGGATAACGTGTGTAAAATGATACTGGTTCCCATAAACTGGTAGATCCAGCGCCTTCTCAATTTGCTGGACACTTAACCCACTGAGCACAGCCAATTCATGATACAACTGTTCATCAGACAGGCTTGCCCATCGTGGGTAGCGCAAAAATACGGCTCGCTTCACCGAGGTGCGCATCCGCACCAACAGTGCCGACTCTCCGCCATGCCGCCATAAAAAATGGCCTGCGGCTGCAATATGTTCCAGTAGACTACGCCGGGCCGTTCCGGGCGCGGGTAACAATACGCCAAAACGCCGACTTGCCGTCCACAACCCTAACATCAACAATAACGCGCCGCTCATCAACACCTGCCAGGCATACACAGTCAACCACTCCAGAAATGGTAACGCCTCTTCACTATAAACCAGCCATACATTGCTGTCCGGTTGAATCTGGAGAATATATGCCATGAGCACCGCGTTATCATATTTTCCAATGACATCGGAATACATAAAATCACCATTATTCAGGACCGTTACTTTTCCCTGGCCATGTTTGATCTGAACAATATAAGCACCCATATTATCTGCAACCTTCCAGGAAGGCACCTGTTTGCTTACCAGACGCGACCCGCTATTCAGATTAATTTTGAAAAAATCTCCGCGACCGGAGATATCAAACTGAGGAGGGGGTGGCTCTGTTTCTGCCGTGCTGTCCGGATCATCAACATTAATCTCCGAAACCCCCAGGGTATCCAGTAAGGCGTCCTGCTTGTCTTGCGAGTAATATTGATTATGAGCAACCACAACCAGATGATTCCCCGTAGCGACCCAATGCAGTAATTTACCGGCAAGATCAGAGCTAAGTGTATGTCGCAGGGTAGGCATTACCAGAGTAACGCCTTGCGGTGGTATTTTTGGCATGCTGCGCATGGATTGCGCCTTGCCCTCCAGCGCAACAACCAGCCGCTGCACTGCCAGTAACGGATTGGTTCTTGCCTCACCTTCATAACCACGGTAGGATTTTTCATTGACCCATTGATAGTTATTGTAAAACCAGAACCCCACCCATACCGACAGGGAAATGATTGTCACACCCATAATCAATATGCGGGCGTTCATCGCACCGCCTTTTCAGGTAATTTGACCCTTTGAAAGTGTTGATTGAATTCTTCACAGAGGGTTTTCACTACGCTGGACTCAGGAAGACGATGCGCATATACGGTAAATTGCCAAGCATGCGTCAACATACCAAAATATTTCACAAGTTCTGTCTGGTGAATGAGGCTAACACGCCGCAAACATTCACCTTCAGTGGCGCTGGCTGTAATGGCGACACCATGACGCACTATCAACATGGCTAATGCACCACGATATAACAAACCCATCGCCTCAACAGGTTTGCCATGTGACCACAACGACATCGCTGCGGCTGGAATATCGTCAGGTAGGGATTCCTGCCGAACGTCCAGCCCAAACAAAGCTTCAGGCACTGTGAGTTTCGAAAATGATGGGCGCCTCGCAAACAGCCCCAGCCAGCGATCCCTGTAAACAATCACCACCAACACCATCACAAAGACAAGCACCCACAACATGAATTCAAACAATGACGCAAGGTATTGTACGAACTCCATCAGTGAATGCCTCCACTCGTTCTTGCCGCCATCCGCTTTGCTGGCTTCTCCGATATAACGCAAATTTTTTTCATCTTTCTGCGTCTCGAACTCGGGTCTGGCGAGAATTTCGGTAATGGTTTTTTTTATTTCCGCAGAAAATTCCGGTGGAATACGGGACGATGCATGCTCTAACGAAGTCGGCGCATCCTCTGCCAGCACCGGCGGGGCGATAAAAAAACAACATGCCACCATCACACATGATATACGGCACAACAGGACATGGCATAAATTATTCATGCCGCTTCGCTTGCCTCAGAGGACCTTATATTGCCGGCAATATCGTGAAATACCAGCTCGATATCCCATCCTTCAATCTGCGTACGTCGATTCAGATACAAGGCAAATCCTGCTGCCACATAAAAAGGCTCAACGATACTGATGGCCATAAAATAGAGCATGTTGGTCAACAATCCAACCCATAAGGGCGCATTGTTATCAAGAAGCATTTCTCCAACCTGCTGCTGTACCGTATGGGGTGCCATCAGATAAACAATCGCAATTAACGAAAACGCCAATATGCTTTCAAAGTGTATGCACGCTATCGCCAGCCATACTGCCTTGGGGCGCGTGTTTTTATTCAATATCTTTTGCCGTGCGCGCCGCGTTGCACCACGCAGGCCTTCGAGCTGAAAAATCGGAAGATTGAAAGATCGCGCAAGATCAATGCGTCGGTAAGTTAATGCGGCAATCAGCCCCGTACGGAAAAATCCCGGTATTGCCCGCCAGGCGTCGCGTACCGTGGGCGTTTCACCAAATACCTGCCGACCATATACAAACAAGGCAACACGATCATATAACGGTTTAAACCACCAGATTATCACCGCCACGATCCAGGCATTATATGCCTCCAGAAACTGCAGCAAGATAACAAGGGGTAACAGCAACGTAAACCAGATCATGTACAATGATTTCCAGTAAGCCCGTGCCAGCATAAAACCCAGATCAATGGCCTCATGAGCATTACGAGGCCGCAGCGCCACCGCAAGTTGATTAATCTGCACGCTGCTTCCCCATGGCCGTAAAATAAAAAGCCACCAGGCACCAGAAAACACCACCAACAATATATTTGATATAAGCAGGAACCAGGGTACTGGATGACCAGAATGCTTCAATAAATGCGGCGATCAACAGCATAACCACCACACCATACATAATGCGCACACTAATCCCTGCTGCATGCAACAGCGCCTGTTGACGTGTCCGTTGTCCGGGGGCAAGCAGCGCCCACCCCAGCTTAAGACCCGCCATACCACTTAACACAATCGCGTTAAGTTCAAAGGCACCATGCCCCACCACAAAGGAATAGAATGTGTCAGTGTAACCAAACTGGGTAAGATGCCCGGCAATGGTACCCATGTATAATCCGTTAAAGACCAGATAAAACACGCTGCCCAGACCAAACATAATGCCACCTGCAAAGGTTTGGAAACCAATGCCGATGTTGTTGCGAATGTAATGCCCAAACATGAGAACATCACTGTCTGATCCACGTACTCTGCCAATATGCTCCACTGTTGGACGATACATCGCTTCCATTTCTACAGCATCGCCAGGACTGATCAGGGTATAAGCCATTTCGGGTACCAGATAGACGGCAATACCCATCACCAATATGGGCACATACAGTAACAGCGCGGCCAACCAGAAAAATCGGACGTGCTGACGAACCAACGCAGGAAAATCAGCTGCGATAAAACGTACCATATTTGTCCACAACCCAGCGTGTGCGGCATAAAATACCTGGTGGCCACTTAACACCAATTGATTCAACCGCTCCACAACCCCGGCAGGATAATGACGGTCACGCGCCAGCGCAAGGTGGTGGCATGCTTGACGATATAAACCGGGAAACTCTGAAAAATGGGGTTGGGATTGATCAGCAGGTAACTCCGTAACAATCGAGGAATCTTCGGTAGCAGACGGTGTTTTTTTATTGCGCGATTCCTTGATTAAACGCCCCAGCAAATTTTCCAGACGCGTCCATTGCACCTCATGGCGGGCAACAAATTCTTGCGGGCTCATCGTCTCCCTACCAGCCAGTTTGCTATTGCAAATAAACGCTTCACTGCCGTGTCATTGGTTGCCTGTGTCAAGGGTGCGGCGATGTTGGCCAGTTCGAGAGTACGCTCCGGTGTCAACATGCTGGCCCGCTCAGCAAACGCAATCACGGCACGCTGCTGCTCCAGCGTCAAAGGGTAAAGAGGCGGTAAGGGAGACTCCAGCGGTAGATCAGCATGCAATTCACTACCTTTATCAGGTGCAGAACGGTATACCACAATAGTGCCCGCCGCCAGATCGCCCAGGCGCTTGAAGTCACGATTAATCAGCATGGAGGCTATGCCAAAACCATAAAAGACTGGCAGAAAATCAGCAAAACGCAGCAAATTACGTGTCACGGATGCAGACCAACCCACTGGCACACCATTGTCCTGAACAACAGCAATGCCCATAACACGTTTACCAGGCGTTGCGCCCCGATTAAAGACTTCAAACAGTACTGGATAAAACCATTCCAGCATAAAAATGGCGATCAGGAAAATACCCAGGCCAAAGCGACCCATCAGATTGGGCAGGGACATGGCCAAAACCATATAGATGGCACCACGAATCAGAAAGTCGATATTCCAGGCAAAAAAACGCACCACCAGCCCGGCAATACGCACGTCCAGAGTGACGCCTTCCGGAACCTCAATGGCGCGGCGGGTATCGAGCATCAGACCTTTACAACAACGGTATCGGCAATATTATCGTGCAGGCATTTACGGGAATCACGAAAGATCATCAAAGGGTCCACTACACTAAATAGATTACCCGCAATGGGTATTACGCCGATCAACACGGGAATCATAACACGTAAAAAAAAGATGCGCCCTAATCCCGCACGGCTTCCGTCGGAACGAATGATTTTAATCTTGAGAATACGTTTTCCGATGCTTTGGCCATAACGATGCCAAAAGACTAAATTCACGGCGAACACCGCAAGCATGACGATTGATGCAATGCCCATTATCCAAAGCATCCATGTCGCAGTGTCCCCACCTTGTGGGGTAATCAACATCATTAGTGGCATCACCACGGCAACAAAAGGCACCATGAAGATAGCACCATCAATGAAAATCGCACCTACACGCGTGGATCGCTCCGCCAATACAAACGCCTGCAATTGCGTTGCAACATCATCTACCCGCGCCTGGGGTGCCTGATAGGGATTTACACTGGACATGCTGCAACCTTACAAAAATTATCACAAAAGCAGCACAATGCCTGCGGACACATGCCATAAATATCAACACAAAACAATTGATCAAGAACAGACCAAAGGACTGCGTGATTGACTCCCGCCAACGCTTTTTGCGAAAACCCGTTTAATATCCCGTTTAATATATAGCGCCGTACTTTACCTATTCAAGCAGGGAATGTCACGGCAAGCGGAAAACGCCACCCAAACTGTCATTATACAGCCCGTGTGTGAATTACATCTCAAGGATGCAGAATGTCCTGCGCCTTTTGTTCCGCAACCGTCTCTGCGGCACTCTTCTTCCTGGCGTTAAGGCTTAGCGCCACTATGCCACCAATGATACCGCCCAACGTAAACGAAATTACTGCTACTTCCATAAGAAAATCAGCCATGACACCACCATCCCGCTACACTCGTTACCCAACCGTTTATAAAGATTGCTGCCCCATTTAAGATGTTGTCGTCAATATGTGACAAACAACCTCTCCCGAGAAATTTATCGGCCAATAAATCCCAGGATTAACCCCGTTTTTAACGATTTTCACGATTTTTTTACAGTGAAACGGCTAAATTCACGGATTCCGGATATGTCCACAAACTCCTTGATCAAGCTGATGCAGAAATCGCGCCAGGATAGTCGCGCATTTTCAAACAAGATCCGGGTATACTGGCGCCTGTGAAACCAAATCCCTTTACAATCCATTCACTTTGGTCGAACACCACATTGCAACGGTGGGTAAGCATTGCCATTTTCATCGGGTTTGTAGTACTGGTGGAATACTATTTTGGCTGGGGCCGCCTGCTCGCCCCATGGCAAACACTGTCTGCCGGTCAAATATTCGCCGCCACAGGATTGACATTCGTCAGTTATTGGACACGTGCCATGCGTTTATATGACTATTTTCGTCAGGACATGCACTGTGCATTTGGGCTATGCTTCAAGGTATCGCTGCAACATAACCTGCTGAACAACCTGTTGCCCATGCGCACCGGCGAGATCAGCTTTCCCGTACTGATGACTCGCCACTTTGCCATACCCATGACGCGTTCAATACCCGCCCTGCTGTGGTTCCGATTGCTGGATTTGCACACTTTAGGTGCCTGCGCCCTGTTTGCCGTCTTCGGAGGAGCACTGGACACATGGCCAGGTATAATAACTACCTTCACCCTGCTATCCGCATGGATGCTGCTGCCACTGCTGCTGTTCTGGGGACAGGGGCGCTGGCAACGTACCTTGCAGAAAAAACCGGCAACCCATCGATTTCACGGGTTGTTGCAAAAAATTCTGAGCAGCCTGCCCCAAACCTCAGGTGACTTTTGGCGCGCCTGGGCGTGGACGGTGACCACCTGGGTCGTGAAACTGGGAGTATTCGCCTGGATGTTTATGTTATTTGTGGATATCTCACCGACCGCCGCATTAATGGGCACCATCGCGGGTGATCTCACCAGCGTCCTGCCCATCCATGGCGTGGCAGGCATGGGCACCTATGAAGCGGGCGTGGTTGCCGGCGTGTTGCCGTATGGCGTCACACCGCAAAATGCAGTACCCGCAGCCATTAACCTGCATCTGTTTTTGCTGGCCTCAACCTTGATTGGCGGTGGTATCAGCCTGTTCCTTGGCGGGAAGAAAAAACCATGAATGAAACCCTACTGCTATGGATCAATCAGGGATGGGCACATCCCTGGCTCGACCTGTTTTTTGAGTGGATTTCGCAACGCGGCAGCTTCAGCTTTCCACTGCTGGGATTGTTACTGGTCTTTTATGGCTGGCGTTTCAAACAGGATGGCGCAAAACTGTGGCTGATGATGATACTAATCATCGGCATAGGCGACGGGCTGGGTAATATCATCAAACACAGCACCGAACAATTACGCCCCTGCAATGCCCAACCCGAGCTGGTTCGCCAAATCGGCGCGCCGCCCAACACCCCGTGTGGCAGCGCCCCGAATGGCATGCCGTCCAATCACGCACTCAATTTTTTTGCGGTTGCCACCTTCCTGAGCATCATCCTGCGCTCACGGGCGTGGACAGCCAGTTTATTCATATTAGCGCTGCTGGTGAGCATCTCACGCATCTATTTAGGCAAGCATTATCCCCTGCAAGTGCTCGCAGGTGCTACGATTGGCACAATATTAGGCTTTCTTGCCGCCTGGATTGGGTTAAAATATATGGAATTTATACAACGTATCCAATCCCGGGCCATCTTACGGAACACAAAGCCTTACCCATGACAACCATAGAACCCAAAATACGACCACCAGGGATGGTGGTCGCTCCCGGTGTCCTGCCTCCCGCGACACTTGTGCATCCGTGCACGGCGGAAGTGCCGGAAATGCACGATTCCATGGAAGGAGGAGGTAGAGCATTGCAAGGAACAAATGCTGAGGAGTCGCTTTCCGACCCGCCGCATACGCTACACCCCCCTTCCCCGCATCGGCTTTCGATTGTCATCCCGATGTACAATGAAGAGTTGAGCGTTGCCCCAATGGTGGCACGTGTCCATGAAATACTTCAGGATTACACCTATCGATGGGAATTGATCCTGGTCAATGACGGTAGCGCCGATAATACCGAACACCAGATGAAACATGCTCAGCAGGAATATGGCGCGCATGTACGGGTTGTCAATTTACAACGTAACTTCGGCCAGACAGCCGCCATGCAGGCAGGCATTGATACCGCCCGTGGCGACATCATTGCCATGCTCGACGGCGACCTGCAAAATGACCCGATCGACATCCCACGCATGGTAGAACGTCTGATCAACGAAGATCTTGATCTGGTATCAGGCTGGCGCAAAGACCGCAAGGATGGTTTGTGGCTGCGCAAAGTACCTTCCTGGCTCGCCAACCGGCTGATTGGCCGCATCACCCAGGTACATTTGCACGACTACGGTTGTAGTCTCAAGGTATTCCGTGCCCATGTACTGAAAAGTGTGCGGCTCTACGGAGAAATGCATCGTTTCATTCCGGCGTGGCTGGCATCCAGTACTTCACCGGCACGTATCAAGGAAGAAATTGTGACTCACCATGCACGCCAGTTCGGTGAATCCAAATACGGCATCTCGCGTGCATTCCGCGTCATTCTCGATTTGCTTTCAGTGTACTTTTTCATGCGCTACAAAAGCCGCCCCGGACACTTTTTTGGCAAAATCGGTTTCATCTTTGGCGCGCTGGGCACCGCCATCCTCGGCCACCTGTTTTTTGTAAAAGTGTTTCTGGGTGAAAACATCGGTGCGCGACCCTTGCTGATGATCGGCGTATTATTCATGGTCGTTGCAGTGCAGCTCTTTACCACCGGCGTACTCAGTGAAATGATGTCGCGCACTTACTTTGAATCAAGCAATACCCAATCCTATATTGTACGTAACAAGGAAGCCGTGGCCAACGTCTCCGACGCGGACTGGAAACGGCCCGTGTGAGCGGGTGGGCGGGCGGAAAGCTGCATCGACACGGCTGTGCAACGGATGCAGGTGCCTTAGCCCTGCTTATCCTCGCCCTGCTGGGCTTCAAGGCCTGGCTCACCCAGACGGCGGGTTTCGACCTGCATTACGACGAAGCCCAATACTGGGAATGGTCACAGCAGCTCGACTGGAGTTACTACTCCAAAGGCCCGTTACTCGCCTGGTTGATCGCACTCGCTGAAACCCTGTTCGGCCATGGCGAATGGCAGGTACGCCTGTTTGGCTGGCTTGCCCATGGCATCCTGCTGGCACTGGTCTTTTTCTTTGCCCACGATGTATGGGGCAACCGCCGGGCCGCCTGGTGGGCCACGATCATCACCCTGTTCACGCCGCTGTATTTCACTCTCGGCATGGTGATGTCTACTGACATCTTCCTCTTCACCTGCTGGACCTGGGGATTATGGGCCATCTATCGTGCGCTCTTCAGGACTCAACCCTGGGCATGGTATGAAGCAGGGGCCGCCATCGGCATCGGCGCCCTGACCAAACTCAGCATCGGCCTGCTGCCGTTCTTTGCGGGCCTGCTGATTATATTCACCCCCGCGCTACGTCATCACCTGAAAAACCCGCACGTATGGGGCGGCGTGGCGGTATTGTTGGCCCTCATGAGCCCGGTACTCTTCTGGAACGCCACGCACAACTGGGTAATGTTCCGCCACGAAATGGGGCATGTACAAGGCAGTGGCTCGAATCAATATCTGCATCTACTACCCGATTTCATCGCCGGACAATTCATGGCACTATCACCCGTGGTGGCGGCACTCGCCATCAGCGTGTTGTGGCGACGTCCGACGCTCCCGGACCAACGTTTTTTATGGTGGCTGGCACTGTGCTGGATCGGCTTTTTCGCCTTCAAGGCACTCAGCGCCAAGGTACAGATTAACTGGCCCGCACCCAGCTACATTGGCCTGCTGATACTGTTCGCCGGACACATCCCGGCGTTTTCCCACCTCAAACGGCGTCTGCTATACACGGGCATAGTACTGGCGACGGCACTCATGGGCATCGCCTACTTCCCGCATAAATTTGGCCTGGGTGATCCTTTCAAAGACACCAAGGCATGGCAGCAGCCCATTACCGCGCTGGCCACACACACCCCCGACAATGATTTTATTTTAACAGAATCCTACGCCATGGCCGGCGAACTGGCCTTTTACTGGCCACGTCGCGTACCCGTATATGTCACTGGCAACAGTGGCCGACGTTTTAATCAACACGATCTCTGGCCCAGCATCGACCGGGAAGCGGGTCGTAACGCCATTTTTGTCAGCAGCAACCCGCAACCCCCTCCACAACTCACCCAAGCCTTTGACGAATGCACCGCCCTGCCCCCCATTGCAGCGCGCGCCGCCGATGGCCGGGTACTGCGCACCTTCTATGGAAGCACGTGCAAAAATTACCGCCCGATTGCCTGGCCGGTGCCTGGGTCATATTAGGATGCTTTGGCAGATGGAAAAAACCCCTGTCATTATTTGAGCATTATCCGCAAAACATTGACTTCCACCTTTACCAGTGCCTAAACTTGCACTAAGCGCGTCATTAGAAAACTTGCCGCCACTCATTCATTGACCGTCGTTTTCTTCAACGCAGTTACAACACAACAACCGCCTGAAACACACGGAGATACAGTACCGGGGTATTTTTCGTTTATGACTCATCACACCCTCACGCGCAGAAAACACCGGCCATCCATGAACCATTACGGAGGAAATCTTGCCGTACGTTTTTAACATCGACACACATAACCCGTAAAACAGTCCACCCGATTCTCAACCATTAGGAAGGAACCCGATATGCAGATCAAGAAGGATATAAGAACCTATTCAACATCTCGATCCATGGCGTGCGTTCTCATGATATTCGGCGTACAGGACGCCATGGCAGATGCTAATGAAGTGACACCTGTACAAGTGATCGACGCCATTGAGGCGACGTTTGGTGTGACCCCCGGTGAGCGTCGTAATCACACCAAGGGAACGTGTGCCGTGGGTGAATTTGTTGGCACTAAAGACATCACCAGATTCAGTCGTTCCGCACTCTTCTCCGGCAAACAAATCCCGGTAATCGCACGTTTCTCATTGGCAGGCGGCAACCCCAAGGCACCGGACACCGCAAAGAGCGGGCGCGGCATGGCACTGGAATTCAAATTGCCTGACGGTACCCTGCATCACATGACCATGCTTAATACCCCGATGTTCGGCGCGGCACAACCACGCACTTTTTTGGATTTCATGGTAGCGATAAAACCGGATCCGGCAACGGGCAAACCGGACTCGGAACGTATCAAAGACTTCAAGGCCAGCCATCCAGACAGTAAGGCACAGGCCGATTTCATGTCTCACAATAACCCCCCCACCAGTTACGCCAACAGCGCGTATTTTGGCATTCACACCTTCAAGTTCATCAATCAGAAAGATCAAACCACATTGGTGCGTTGGCACTTTGTTCCACAGGACGGTGAAAAGCAACTGGACGAGGCCGCGCTCATGTCAGCACCCGCGAATTTTCTTGAATCCGCACTCATCAAACGAACCGCACAAAGTGCCGCCAAATGGGACATGATAATAACGCTGGGTGAACCAGATGACGCGCAGGATGACCCGACCATGACATGGCCCTCGACCCGCAAGCAAATCAAGGCGGGAACCCTGAGCATTACCGAAGCCATGCCACAAAAAGGCGCCAGTTGTGAAAAAATCAACTTTGACCCCTTGGTGATAAGCGACGGTGTTGCAGCCACCCAGGACCCGATACTGTTGTTCCGCTCCCCGGCATACGCTATTTCATCTTCCAAACGGCTCAGCGGCCAGTAAAAACACCCCATAATGTCCCGCTCCACCCCACCTCATCCCAGACCGCAATGTCTGGGATGAGGCACCTGTGCAAACCCTACCGCTAACCGCTATTTATAACACCCTGCAAATATGGCAGAATGCTTGGTTGATCGCGGCAGAGCGGCCAAGGCTTGAACTTGCCGCTTTCGGCCCCATCTAAGCAATTGTGTGTTTAACCTGTGGAGTTTTGAATGAAGCGCATCCTGTTATTTTTGGCAACCAACATTGCAGTACTGGTGATATTGAGCATTTCCATGCGACTGCTGGGCATCGAAGGCATCCTTGACAAACAAGGCGTTGATTTAAATATGAATTCTCTGTTGATTTATGCAGCCATCATCGGCATGAGTGGCTCATTTATTTCGCTGGCAATATCCAAATGGACCGCCAAACGCATGATGGGTGCGCGGGTCATTGAACAACCCGCCAATGCCACTGAAAAATGGCTGGTGGATACGGTACGCCGTCAGGCAGAAAAAGCCGGCATCGGCATGCCCGAGGTTGCCATTTTCGACTCACCCGATGTCAACGCCTTTGCCACGGGCATGCGCCGTAATAACGCCCTGGTGGCCGTCAGCACCGGATTATTGCGCGCCATGGACCAGGATGAAGCCGAAGCGGTGCTGGCACATGAAGTGAGCCACATCGCCAATGGTGACATGATTACCCTGGCCCTGATTCAGGGCGTGGTAAATACTTTTGTAATCGTACTATCTCGCGTAATTGGCCATTTTGTAGACCGCGTGATATTCAAAACCGAACGGGGTCATGGCCCTGCTTTCTGGGTCACGGCCATTGTTGCGGAATTGGTGCTGGGAGTGCTAGCCAGCATCATCGTAATGTGGTTCAGCCGTCGCCGCGAATTCCGTGCCGATGCAGGTGGCGCCAGCCTGGCCAGCCGTGACAAAATGATTGCGGCGCTTGAGCGTTTGAAACAGGGCGTAAACCAGCCTCATCTGCCCGATCAAATGGCCGCGCTTGGCATTTCGGGCGGCATTGGACATGGCCTCAAACGCCTGTTTATGACCCACCCGCCTCTGGAAGAGCGGATTGCCGCACTGCGTGCACAGCAACGCCGTTAAGGCGCCTAAAGAAACACTGTGTGCCGCCGATGACATCACAGGGAACTCGGCGTATACCGCGCTCATTTAATAACGCGGTGAATAACAAAAGGATGACACACATGGCGATGACAGACATTATTATCCGGCAGGAAACAACAGCTGACGCCGCTGCAATTAATATTGTAAACATCAGCGCCTTTGAAGGAGAGGCCGAGGCAAAACTGGTAACAGCACTGCGACAATCCAGGAGCTTCATCCCGGATTTGTCGTTAGTGGCTGACATTGATGGCCGTGTTGTTGGGCATATCCTGCTGTCCCGGATACACCTGAAGCATTCTGCAAATGAAACGGACGCCCTGGCACTGGCGCCCGTTGCCGTGGTTCCTTCCCAATCTCACCGTGGCATTGGCTCAGCCTTGGTGCGCGCGGCAATTACCAAGGCAACAAGCCTGGGTGAAAGCGCCATCATCGTCGTGGGGCACCCCCCTTTCTATACCCGATTCAATTTTGACAGTGTGACCCGGTGGAAACTGCAGCACTCCTTACCCGTACCCACTGAAGCAATCCAGGCACTGGAATTACAAAAGGGTACGTTTAATGGCGGCAGCACCATCCATTATTCCCATCCCCTGCTACAGTTTTTTCAGCACGGCGGCGGCGCAGGTTCGTTAAGCCGCAGCCCGGAATAACCTCAGCAATCACCTTTTTATAAAATTATAAAAAATTTAGCGGTCAAATGATAAAAGTGCCATCCATTCCAAACCAATCTCATCCCGTCATCGGGGATGGGAAAACTTGGTCGCATCCAAACCCACGTTCGGGGTAGCGTGCAACCCCTGAATATCCGTCAGGCCGCGCAAGAAAATATTCATACTGTAAGCCATTGGGGCATATTGACAGTGAAATATCTTTTTGGGGTGCTTAATTGTCGGCACAATGTCGTACGGCTCTGGAAATTTGATTTTCGAAATAAGAGAAACTTTCTATCCAAACATCAATTTCACTTCCTTCACTGCGCGGCCTTTTCGCGCAGCGTCTAACGACTGAAGGGAGCGAGGTTGAGCATAGTGTTAGCGCCCCACTCGCATACTATTTGCATTGGTTAATTTCCACCGTTACATGAACGATTTCTTCGTGGATGGAAAGCGCCGTTTTTACACGCTCAGGGGTGAGCGCCGGGTCATGCGTTACAACTACCAATGCCACAGAATATGCGCCCTTTCCAACTCTCCACACGTGCAGGTCAGACAATATAGAACCGTCATTATTAAAATCTTTCTCCATCACCTCCCGTATTTCTTCAACCACTCCATGATCCATTTCGCGGTCCAGCAAAACTTTTCCAGTTTCAACTATTAGGCCACGCGCCCAGACAATGATCAGTCCTGCACCGACGATGCCCATAACAGGATCAAGCCAAGCCCAACCGTATAACCATCCACCGGCAAGGGCGACAATTGCCAGCACTGATGTTGCCGCATCAGCGATTACATGAAGATAGGCTGATTTCAAATTAAGGTCATGATGGCCATGAGTGTGATCGTGGCTTTCGTGAGCGTGGTCATGGTGAGGATGTGCGCCACCTAGGATATATGCACATAAAAGGTTTACCGCCAAACCAATGACTGCAACAAACATTGCTTCTTGGTAGTGAATTGGTTTTGGTGATATGAGGCGATCAACGGAGCCAAACACCATAACGGCGGCCACGCATAACAACAGAATGGCGCTGGTATAGCCGGCCAATATTTCAATTTTCCACGTGCCAAATGCAAAACATGGATCACGGGCATAGCGCCTAGCCGCAACGTACGCGAACGCACTTAAACCTAGAGCTAGCGCATGTGAACTCATGTGCCAACCGTCTGCCAGCAGCGCCATGGAGTTGTACCACCAGCCTCCAGCAATCTCGATCACCATCATGACCAAGGTGATCCACATCACGGCCTTAGCACCGCGTTCTGCCAAATGATTTCCCGTGTCAAACACATGATCGTGCTGCCACTTTGAAAGATCGTGGGTGTGCATGTTTATAAACTCCAGTCAGAAACTCAGGGTTGCGCATTCAATTCACGTCGAACTTGCTTTGGGCGCTAACGTAACGAAATTGAGCGACGCTCGCAGCACATAATGCCAAGGAAGATATGAAAAGCTTCCTTTTCTGCATCCGACCTGCATGGGTGCAGAACCGCTACTCTGGCAGCAGGCCAGAGAGCGGCTATGCCCTCGTCGGCAACCGTTCTCTGCATCGCCCTACCTTCTCCATCCGTGGCGTCAGGCGAGGTTATTATTTTGTTAAAATTAACTTTCCATTACTGGTCAATCGCAAACGATATTCTTCACCTGCATGCTCGATAATCAGCTCACGCAAGCCCTTGAGCAAATCACTGCTGGAAACACGCGGTAACACAGCAGGCATGCGCTCAACTTTACGCACTGGCGGCTCTTCCACTACCGTGCATTCACCGCGCCTCCTCGGCAACTGCTGCTCCGCGGCTCTTGCGTATTCCGTGCCCGGCGGATGTGTTCTTGTACCTGGATTTTGATCGTCTTCAGTCATATATAGCAAACACCATCCTTATTGAGAATGATTATCATTTACATATTTAACTTTGTCAAGAAAATTTTTAAGCGGGGATATTTATATTGTTTTACGATCTCGCGGAACCCCGGAACTGCTCCTGGCAATTCTTGTGCATCCCAGCATGTAGCGGTGTGCTCCTGCATTGCCCCACCTTCCGCAGTGGTCGTCTTTGCTCCAGTGATATGCAAGGGGCCTCGTTCCGGCGTGCCGGGATCGTGCTGCGCCAAGCGCATACCCGTCGAAATATCCCACAAGAAATAATCAGAATCACCATGCTTCGACGGGCATCTGACAAATTACGGTGAGATGGCCCTTTGGTTACAATAATTAGGACTCCTTTACATTCTCGCCGGGATCTGATACCGTTTCAATATGGAGCCATGGGATTCAATTACGCCAAAAATCGACACCCGGATCGTTGCCGCGTTCGGAAAACTCTCGCTTGCGATGAGAATCTCCGCCAGGAAAACCGCAACCCGCGAGGATTTAACGCCCACACAAGCGGAAATCCTCGCGTTGCTTGACGTCAGGGTCGAATCTTTAAGACTCTCCACGGTGGCTGAGCAACTGGGAGTTACATCTGCGACTGCTAGTGAGGCGGTGGAAACGCTGGTGGCAAAGGGACTCATTACCAAGACGCCCGCCGCCGATGATCGCCGGGCGTTGGCCATTAAGTCGACCCGTAACGGAAAAAAAATAGCTAAACGAGCCGATCACTCAAATGAATTTGTAATAAAGGCACTCAAAACCTTCAACGACTCCGAGCGAGAGATGCTTTTAACCATTTTATTGCGCCTGATTGGAGAGTTCCAGGCCCGTGGGGATCTGCCCGCGCTACGGATGTGTCTCACCTGTAAATATTTCGAACCCAATCGACACCCTGACAAAGACGTACCCTATCATTGTCATTTGGTCGGCCAACCACTCCCCGCCTCATTTATGAGGGTCGATTGCGCAGAACACGACGAGACTTCCTCATTAGAACAGCAAAAGAACCGGGCTGCTTTTGCGTTTTAAATTTTCTTAATTTAGCCCTTTTATTTAGGAGTCCTATATGAATAGTAAAGCTTTTAATTTAGTCGGTCTAGCCTTGAGTGGTCTTTTCACTTCAGGTATTGCGAACGCTGCCCCTGTCATCTCGCAGAAGCAGGTCACAGCAAAGCACGCGGCTTTCGACATTGTGAAAACCGATATCAAGGTAAACGAGAAAAATAATTGGCTTGAATTCACAATGGAAGTAACGGGTACCGCAGGAGCCGTCAAGCCCAGGAAGACAGGCAAATTTGCGAACAGTGATGTCTTCTCATATGTATGGCCAACAAAGATTGATCCGGCTGAAGTGGGATTTAACAAAGGTGCTGGCATTCTCGCACTGGCAGTAACGATTCATCCAGACTTCGATGACACACCGTTATTTTCTACCAAAGGCGCTGACTGGCACACCCACTGGGTTGTGCTTGGGCCAGACGATGCGTGTGGGAAAGATTCACTTAAAGTGCTGGATATCAAAGACGGTACAAAACCCAGGCTCCCCAAGACGTGGCCCGGCGTTCCCCTTCTCATCGATAGCCCCGGGTACGCCCCACACTTTCAAAGAAAAACGCTGACGGTACGGGTTCCTTTTGACAACCTGGATAGCGTCAAGGGCACCGCCTTTGATGGCGTGACAGCGGGCCTTAAGGTCAATGCGAGCACACACAACCCATTGTTGTGCGTCGCCAATATATTCGACGTTGCATCGGGAGATTTAACGCTCCCGGGCAAAGTGGAATAACGGGTGTTTCAGCCCATTCACTCACTTAAGGAGAAAGATCATGAATCAAAAAGCAGTTTTCTACCATGCAGGCTGTCCCGTCTGCGTTTCGGCCGAACAAGAAGTCGCTGCGGCATTAGATCGAAATCGCTACACCGTCGAAACGGTACATCTGGGTGAAACAAAAAACCGCCTGAGAGAAGCCGAAGAAGCGGGGGTCGTATCGGTGCCCGCGCTGGTGATTAACGGACAAGCGTATCATATCAACTATGGTGCGCCACTGTCTGCTCTCAAATAAAATGAGATTTAATCTCGTCACGAAAGTCAACTTCGTGACGAGATTATCTGCAAGAGCGTCCTGAAAGAAATCGATATGCCTAACGTCCTACGACAGGCACTAAAATGAAGGCGATCGCATGGCGTCAATGTTGACGCTCTCCTAAAGATTGCCACACTGCAGGGAATGGTCATCATGCTTCATGTTTTTAAAATACCCTGCTCGGGTTGCATTCGGTGCTTGAATATCATCAAGTGACGACGCCTGAACCCATGGCAGTATTTATGGATGAACAGCGGCTTCCTTTTACAATTGAAATTGACACATACACTGATAAAAACGATATGCCATTAACCATGCAGGAATATCGCCTGCAGGTAACATCAACGACAGTGTTGATCGATCAACGCGGACGAATCCGGTTACAGAAATTCGGTACGATTGACGACTTAACGCTCGGCGTACGCGCGGGAATCCTCATAGGCAAATATCAATCGGTCAATCCAAATGAAATCTCTAATACATAAAAATTATGTCCTGAACGCACTTCTGACCGGGCGAGTGGTTCCGTTCGGCTCTAACGGGTCTTTTAGTGCAATCCATAAACAGCCCGCGAACCACGCTATACAAGTCACCTTCACAGGCTTAGCCGGTGACGCACAAGCAGACCGCATACACCATGGTGGTATAGAAAAGGCGCTGCACCATTATCCACTTGACCACTATCCCTATTGGTATGCGTATTTGCACGCGCCACCGACATCACTCCCAGTCGGTGCATTTGGAGAAAACTTGTCTACGTCTGGCTTGACCGAGGACGACGTGTGCATTGGTGATGTGTTTAAACTTGGCTCGAGCGTTATCCAAGTCACACAACCTCGACAACCTTGCTGGAAATTGAATGCCCGCTTCAATCATGTCCATATCGCACGCCACATGCAGCGGATGGGGATGACAGGTTGGTATTATCGCGTAGTCAAGGAAGGTGATGCAGCACCACAAGAAGAACTGATTTTTTCATCCCGACCAAATCCGCAATGGAACATCGCGCGCGTTGTATCTTTGCTTTATAAACGCGAAGAAGACCGACGCAGCATTGAGGAATTAGCCAATGCAGCAGGGATCGGCAAATCGCTTTCGGCTTTGCTACATAAGCGACTCCGTACTGGTCAGGTGGAAAGTTGGGCCGACAGGCTGGGCGGTTACTTCTAGCCGTTACGACAGGATATGACAAACTGAAAAAAGCTATCAGAGCATGGTCACCGCTCCAACCCCGCGGGGTTCTTATGGCTACCCATGTGAAACGTCAACAGGCTCTAGTACATCTGCCAGCCATTCATTCCAGAAACAACTTGCTTGCGCGTGCAACCGGACTCCGAACTCCAGTGCATTCTTTCTGAGGTCATTGACCGAGACGTCTGGTGTCCCGGCGATCTCACACGCATGCCCGATGAGCCATCGCTCAAAGTCAGCAGGCAAAATCTCCGGATGGAATTGCAACCCGAGCGCCCGTTTCCCATATTTGAACGCCTGATTTCGATAACCGGATGTGGAGGCAAGCAGCGTAGCGCCCGTCGGTAAATCAAAGGTATCACCATGCCAATGCAACACTGATGTGGTACTACCGTCCAAATATCTAAAGGCTGGTAACTGGCGTATATTACTTAAGGACAGTGGGAACCAGCCGATTTCTTTGCCGGATCCAGGGTAGACCGCTGCCCCCAGTGCACGAGCCATCAGTTGTGCCCCCAGGCAAACCCCTAAAGTTGGTCTGTCCATTACCAGACGCGCCTGCAGAATTCGTACCTCTTCAATCAAAAATGGATAATTTTCCTCCTCATATGCGCCTAATGGTCCACCAAGAACAACCAATAGATCCGGCTCCAGAGGATCGAAGGCTTTGAGATTGGTAACGCCCGCCTCAAGATACTGGATCGTACCACCCAATTGCTCTATGGAAGCGGCTAGACTCCCAAGATCCTCAAACGCAACATGTCTTATCGCGACTACTTTCATCACTGGGCTCCTGAAAAATTCAGTTAATCATCAATCCACGATCAATAAAATTGCGGCGACACACTTCATCGTCCAGCATCCCAACCTCACTGGCCAGCGCAGTAATACCGTTGAAATTCACCCGCTCAAGTCCCTGTTGATTGAGAAACCTGCAGTCCTTGATCATTTCCGCAACTCCATTGACGCGTAACTGAACAAGCATTCGATGCCAAACATCCAACTCAAGATCCGCAAACCAAAGAATGGGGCAAGGTAAAATTTTAGCGAAAAAACTCCTTTGTTCTTTGTTCATGGCGCCATAGAAACACTTGACCAATGACTTGAAAATCTGGCTATGTGCCAGTTCGTCGTGACGATGCGCTGCCACGGTCTCTCGATTGAGAGGTTGAATTGTTTTATCTTCAGAAAGTAAATGAAGATAATCACTGACAAATATCTCCGATACGACGCATGTTGCCAGCTGAACGAGCTGCCTTTTCCATATTTCGGCATGTTTAGCCTTTTCGGCTTCCATGAAATGGACAAGATTAAATGTTGGAATGTGGACGTATTGCAGGCCGCGTTGTTCACGAGTCACGCGATTGGCGTTTTTCACGAGCAAAATATGGTAAGCCTCATCAACCAGCGTCTCACAGATAATCTGCTTTGTGGTTTCATTTTTCAGACCCGGAATCTTTTCATCAAGGATATCAATACACGCTGGGCTCACGATAGATGTTTCAATTGCAACCGTCTTTTCGTTGTATGCCAACCAGCCGCAAGAAAGAATTTGCCTTTGCGTCTCATCTGCCAACCCCAAGTAAATGGGGTGATTCTTAAAGGGTAAGAGGTCTGCCCGAAAGTCGACACATTCCGCATCGTAGCGCAACTCCAACTCGTCTTGCTTCACTTGTGCGCGGCTGTGCCAGCCACCCGCAATGCGATCTAAAAGATCCCTGACTTTCGAGAGATTCTCTGGGTGGCTGTTGTGTTGTTGATGGGCACCGGAAGAGTATGATGTTTTTGAAGTGGCTATATACATAAATCGCTCCTTGAACTTAATGGCTGGACAACCATGCACCCAGTTGATTGCATAGTCTTGCGCGCCTTATTGATAACGACCAGATATGAATTCACCGTGAGGCATATCCAGGCCGTTTTGCATATTCCACACTTTTACAACTTCATCAGTGGCGGGGTCGATTTTGACGATGTGATTACTGACAAAACTGCTCACAATTACCGCCGTCTGATCCGGCGTGGAAAGGCTCGTGTGTGCGTTGACAAAATCGCTGGGTAATTCGTAGCCCGGACGCATGCGTTTGATGAATACCGGATAATTGATATCTGAAATATCAAAAATCGAGATGTAACCCTCTTGGCCGAATGTAAGATCCATAGAATCTTCCTCAGCCACATACATCTTATCGTGAGCAATTGAAACAGAGGAAGCTGAACGGTAAATACCGGGGGCATCCACACTGTTAGCCGTGCCTACGATCATTTTTGACGTCGATGAGCCAGACGCTTGGCCCAATTACCGAACCATTCTCCGGCGTGAGCGAAGTTGGCCCGAGTTGCATCGTACCGACAACTGCATAACGGTTATCGATCCAGGTTGTGTAGTGTGCGAACGCCGCATAAACTTCCTTGGTGCCGAGAGAAATGGAACGTTTCCAATTGACAGCCCCCGTCGTTTTATTCGGCACAAAAACTTCTATGGTACCCTGATCAAGATGATAGCCCGCCACAATGCCAAAAGTGCCAGAAAGATTAAAATTGACCCCATGTTTCTGGGCACTTTTGCTACCAAAACTTCTGGTACTGACAACGGTCGTTTGTCCGCTCGCACTGGTCTTGAAACTGCGGATGCGATTATCTGTCCAACCCGTGGTGAAGCTAAATTTCGTGCCTGGCAGCATCGTGGGTGCATGAATCTGTGAAGCCGTCGGAAACCACCAGGGTGGAATGGGCTGGGTGCCGCTTGTTTGTGTAACGACAGGAAAATTGGACTTTGTGCCCGGCTTGTCGACCTCCAATACATGGGTGAGCCTAATATCTGCCCGACCCGCATCGAAATTGATGCCATCAACCTTTAGTGTAACTATAGAGGCGCCGTAGGTCTCGTTAGTGTTTGTGCTGACATAGATTGTTTTTTCATTGGGTGTCACCCAGGTATGTTGGCAAACCGCCTTAGGCATCCCGGGCAAACCAACCAACGGGTGTTTGATTAAGATATCTTTTTCAAGATCAATCAAAAGCAATTCACAAGACATCATGTTTACTGCCGTGTAAAGATTGTTTGCAAACGCCGGTGGCACAACCAAACCCAGGGAGGCTGAAAATAAAACCGTAGTGAGATTTTGAGTTAATTTGGACATGTATTTCTCCTCTTTAAAAACATTTGATTGTCGAGCGCACCTTTGCATGGTCGGAAACAACAGACGGCCCACAAAGACGTTAAAGTGTGTCGCCGTACTCGTGATATATTTTGGGACATCCCAGTCCCCAAAATGACTGCGCTCGGCGACAAGTATGCCTTCGGCGCCCGGACAGGCCTGCGTTCGCCACGACACGCGACTACGCAGCGCGTCATGGCGACCACAATGCCGCTACGCCTGTCGTTGTTTCCCCATGTTGTCTACACGGGGGTTATCGCACACATTCCGACAACACAGGGAAACCTCGGCTATCCGGGGGGTGCCCGCCACCGCTCGCTTTCGCGTCGCTCTCCCTGGCGGGCGCCGGAGTCCCCACCGAAACCGCTGAAAACATGATCATAACCGCAATGCTTCGGCTCGTATGTTTGATAAATTACGGTGAAATTATTGAGGGACGGCTTCCTCTCCCCTGCTTAATTTATACCGGTGATCATGTGGCGGTGTATTGCACACTAGCAGCTATTTGTTACAATTAGCAGTACTAAATATGTGTTCCCATAAAAAAATAAAAGTAACGATCCAGCCTGTTGACTCAACTTCATCCACCTCCCTTTGTAGGGTACTCGACAACTTAAGCGATGATGCGTTACAACTCGGTTGCAAATGGAAAAGAATTAATTGGTGGCGGCATGACAATCAGTACAGGCACCCACCACTGCCCATCCATCACCGCTACCGCCGTTGACATCTACCATAACATCGCCCACATAGAACTTGCGACACTACTGCAACCACCCGGTGCTTGATCATGAAATATATCCGTCTCATGAATAAGAATAATTACATTTACATATTTAATTTTGTCAAGTGGATTGATAGCGTTAAATTCAAGAAGCATGCGCTTTTCGTTGCGTCACACGTCTGCCCACATCCGTAACAGGTTGTGATAACAGCCCGTGAGATCCACCGCCGCTTCCGTGTCACCCTGAGTTTCACGTACCCGCAGAATTGCCATATCCAGATCAAACAGCAGACGCCGCCGCTCATCCTCGCGCACCATGCTTTCAATCCAGAAGAAAGAGGCGAGACGGGTGCCATGCGTGACGGGTTCGACCCGATGCACACTGGTACCCGGATACAAAATCAGATCTCCAGCGGGTAATTTGACCCGCTGCTCACCGAAGGTGTCTTCGATCACCAGCGCGCCGCCGTCATAGGACTCGGGGTCAGCCAGAAATAGCGTGGCCGAGAGATCGGTGCGCACGCGTGATCCACTGGTGGCGATGCGGCGGATTGCGTTGTCGACGTGATTGCCGAAACTCATGCCGCCCTCGTAGCGGTTAAAGAGCGGCGGAAAGATCTGCCTGGGCAACGCCGCTGTGAAAAACAGGGCACTACGTTCGAGCGCCGCCAGCACGATGCGGCCAGCCATACGCGTGGCTTCGCAGTCTTCGGGCAATTGCAGGTTGTGCTTGGCCTGGGCCGACTGGGTGCCAGCGGTGATGCCGCCATCGGCCCACGGCGCAGATACGAGCACGGTGCGTATCTGCGCAAGCTCATCGGTTGTCAGAATTTCTGGAACGTGGAGTAGCATGAAATCTCCTGATACGAAAATAAAAATCCCCGCAGCTTACTGCGGGGTATTTCTATGTCATTCCGAGCACGGCGAGGAATCTTCAGCAAGATCCCCTCGCTACGTTCGGGATGACGGTATAAAAATTCGGAATAACAATAAACGCAGCACCAAAAGCAGGCGCCTCCAGGCGAGCTGCGGGGAAAGCGTAGCGAGAGGCTCACAAACCCCAAGAGATTAAAACTTCGCTCCAAAGGTAAGCTGCACGGCGCGCTTGGTTCCCGGTATGGAATGCCCCGCGTACACGCCTTCATAGTAGTCTTTGTCCAGGAGATTCAGAACGTTCAGCTTTACCGAGTACTTGTCCCAACCATATTGAGCCATCGCATCCCATCGCCAGTAACTCGGCACGGCGTTGATATTGGTATTGTTGGCATAGCGCCGCCCCGCGCCTTCTACACCGCCGCCAATCTTCCAGCCACCGCCCAGCTTATACGTATTCCACAGATTAGCCGTGTACTTGGGCGTATTAAGCGGCGTGTTGCCGCGTGTGTTGGCTTGCTGCGCGGCGGCAACATCAATCTCCGCTGTCATCAATGCTAGCGCGCCAAAAACGTCCCAGTCGGGAGTGATGCGCCCCACACTTTCGAACTCGATGCCATCCGTGTGGCGTTTTCCCGAAAGCAGATATTGGGTGCTGGCCAGATCTGTATTGCGCTCATTGGTTTTTTCAGAGCGGAAGATGGCGGTGCGCAACGACAGATTCCCGTCGATCAAATCCCATTTCGCGCCCACCTCAATGTTGCGATTTTTCTCTGGCGGCGTGTTGGCAGAACGGTCATCAAGCTGATAAAGCTCCGCCGAGGGGTTGAACGAGGTGCCGTAAGAAACATAATACGTGGTCAGATCAGGCTGGTACATCACGCCAGCACGATAGCTCCACACGTTATCGGTGCGCGACAGGTCACCGGCCGGGGCGGGACGGGCATAATCCGCCTTGAGTTGATCATGGCGCGCGCCCAGCACCAGTTTCCACATAGTTGCCAGATCCATGACATCCTGCGCGTAAAGTCCAATGGTATGCGCCTTGTAGGTAACATCATCGGTGGGGGTTCTGTCCAGAAATCCGGAGGCGAGCGGTGGATTCGGATCGGGATTGCCGACGGTGGTGGGTGGATTGATGCCCGTGTTGACGTAGTTCCAGCGATGCGCTTTTTCCTGCATCAACTCCAGGCCGGCCAGCAATTGATGCTTGATTCCGCCCGTGTTCAGCTTCGTGGTGAAGTCGGTCTGGCTGGTGATGGTGTCTTCTTCACCGCCGCGCGCCTGGCGACCACGACAAACAATCGTGCTCCCGGTGATAATTGTTGGGGCAGCGGTAACGCACCCTGTCCCTGTCAGCCGTGGCGCTACAACCCGCAAATCACGTTCGTAGTCAGCCACGCGCAGCACAGTGCGAACTGAGGTATCGGGATTAAACCGGTGGATGTAACTTGCCGTAGCAATACTAGTTTGGTTGCGCTCATAATCAGCATTGGCCATGCCATAAAACCGTGTGACTGGCACGTCGAGAGGCCGACCCTGGAAATAAGGCACGCCGTAATCCGGAATATTGTCTTCTTTTAGATAGTAGTAAGACAGCGCAAATTCGTTGCGGGTACCTATCCCCCACCGCACTGAAGGTGCAATGCCCCAGCGCTCTTGATTCACCGCATCGCGAAAACTGTCGGTATCGGTCTTCATGAGATTGACGCGCACTGCGGCATCCTGGCCCACCATCTTATTCAAATCGGCAGTAAGGCGCTTATAGTCGAACGAACCCAGCGTGAGCGTCGCTTCGTTGCGATCAGCCAGAGAAGGTTGCTTGCTGACCTGATTGATAATGCCGCCCGTCGAACCGCGGCCAAACAGCATCGACGCGGAGCCGCGCAGAACATCAAGCTGCTGGAGGTTAAAAACTTCGCGGTTGTACTGGGCGACATCGCGCATGCCGTCTAGATAAAGATCACCTGCCGCCGAGTAACCGCGTATCGTGATATTGTCGCCAATGCGTCCGCCCTCGCCAGCGTTGAAGGTAAGACCAGCGACATTGCGTAGCGCCTCTCTAAACGTGGTGGCGTTGCGATCCTTCATCAACTGCTCGGTAACGACAGTGACCGATTGCGGAATATCGCGTGGTAATTGTTGCAGCTTGCCAACGCTGGTCGTGTCGCCCTGGTATCCCTTCGCTTCACTATCGCGTTCCGCCTTGACTTTCACTTCGGGGAGGCTTTCCTCTTTCGACTGTGCGGCGGCTTGACCAGCATCGGGTTCAGGCTGTGCAAACGCCGGATTTGCGACCAGAATCAAGGCTAGGGTTCCGGCACTGACGGCCCCCAAAGGCAATAGTCTGCCAATTTTTAATGGATGGCGTTTGCTTGTCAGACAGTTCTTGCTGAATCCTTCGCTTTCGCTCTTCCCTGCGCTCACCGCACTTGTGCATCCGCCGTGCAGGGATGCACAAGTGCCGCCAGAGGCACGACTGCATGGATGCAGGAGGTAGAGCAACGCCGGGAGCGGTTGCCGAGGATGCCGAAAGCGGCCTGCCTGGCGAATGTTTTTTTCTGAAGGTGTCACGAGTCGCATGTGTTTCATTATCAGGTATTCTCCATTGCTGTTATCAATGTTGGATGGCTGGCTGGAGAATCCTGAGCAGGTCAGATGGATCTTTGGCTGGCGGTTAGTACTTTACTAAATATTGTTTTTCACTATTCCGTTGTCATCTCGACCGTAGGGACGACTGCATGGCCACTTCTTCCGGCATCCTGCCTCTTGCGGCACTTGTGCGTCCATGCACATCGGATGCAGGAGGTAGAGCAACGCCGGGAGCGGTTGCCGAGAGATCTTTCTCCGGCTCACTCACAAACCCAATCTTTGAAAGACCAACCTTGGCTGCCTCCGCCATTACGTCGGCCAGCACCTGGTAGCGCGTATTCCTGTCAGCGCGCAGGTGCAGCTCCGGCTGTGGCGTTTTGCGGGCTTCGCTGGCAAAGCGTGCCATGACAGCGGCCTTGTCGATGGCCTCGCCATTCCAATAGAACGCGCCACCAGCGTCGATCGCAAGTTCGATCTTGTCTGGCTTGGTCAGGGTGGGCGACGACGAGGCTTTGGGCAGGTCAATCTTGACCGCATGCGTGAGTAACGGCGCAGTCACGATAAAGATCACCAGCAGCACCAACATCACGTCGATCAGCGGTACCATGTTGATTTCGGCTATCGGCTGCGGGCCACCGGATTTGCTGAACCCACCGAAAGCCATGGTCAACCCCCTGCCTGTACCGCCGCAACCGGCGCTTTTGTTTTGTCGGTGACAAGTTTGATCTCACCTCTGGTATGGGTAACCGCCATGCGGTTGCCGGTGGACATGAAGCCAAACACGTCGTGCGCAAAGCCATCGAGTTGCGCCAGCACCACACGGTTCTGGCGGGTGAAAGCGTTATAGGCAAGCACCGCAGGCACCGCGACCGCCAGACCCAGCGCCGTCATGATGAGCGCTTCGCCGACCGGACCGGCAACTTTGTCCAGGGTACCTTGGCCGCTGATGCCTATCGCCAGCAGGGCGTGATAAATGCCCCACACCGTGCCGAACAAACCGATGAACGGGGCGGCGGAACCGACCGATGCCAGAAATGTGAGGCCGTTTTCGCGGCGTGCGGTTTCCTGTTCATAGGCCTGGCGCAAACTGCGGGTGAGAAACTCATCGGCGTTGCTGGAATCAACCATGCGGCTGCCATCTTTTCTGGCGAACTGCTCGATAGCCCTGAAACCGTGATGCGTCATGTGACTGAAAGGCTCATGCACACCCGCAGTTTTCACCTGCGTCTGAATCGCGGCAAGGCTGGGCGCCTCCCAGAAAAAGCGCAGGAAGCGCGCGCTGTGGCGGCGCTCCATGAAGCGCCGCAGGCTTTTCATCGCAATGATGGTCCAGCTCACGATGGACATAAACACCAGGATGACAAGAACAGCCTTGGCCACCCCATCCGCCTGCGCAATAAAGTGGGCAAAGCCCAGGGTTTGAGATGCAATCTGAGATTCCATAATTACTCCTGTGTGTGTCACTGTGTTAGTTCAAAGGTGATGGGAATGAGGGCATACACATGCAACGCAACGCCATTCTCGGTATGGGGTTTGAAAAGCGCGGCGAGCGCGGAATTGATAGCCGCCTGGTCCAGGCGCGCGAATCCCGACGAAACCTGAACCAGCGCCTGCTCCGGCCTGCCCTGGGGATTTATCAACACGCGCACGATAACTCTGCCCGCTTCATTCATACGGCGCGAGAGCGATGGATACTCGGGTTGAGGTGACCGCACATATTCCACACCCGAAACCAGTTTGGGTTGCGGCGCAGGCGGTGGTGTTTTCGGTTCAGGGAGTACAGGTGGCGTTATCATTGCTGCAGCAGCGACAACGGGTTCTTCCACAACAGGAGCCACCGCAAGCGGAGTCGCCTCGACAGTCGCTGGCGCCTCGTCAGGTGTCAGAGTTGCGGTAAGGAGCAGCGGCGCTTTCTGTTCAGGCAGTGCAACTACTTTGGGTAACATTACGGATGGCGCGGGCGACGCAACGGCGGGGCGGATGAGATCCACGAAAAGCGGCGCGGCTTCCTGCACCACCTGACGAACTGCTTCGACTTGTAACAGCGCATAAACAGCGGCCACATGCAACGCCACGACAGTGAGTACGCTCGCGAGTCGCAGACGCAGGCCGGGCAGGCCGTTAGCGTCACTGGTGCCGTGCGGGGGATTATGCTGCCGGAAATTAAAAGGCTCCAAGCGATTCCTACGGAACCCCTTCTCGCTTTCTCTCTTCCCTGCGACGTGCATGGAAGCATTAGTGTCGCGGGAGGCACGAACCCAAGGATGGGCGAAGGTAGAACAATGCAGGAGCCATTGTCGAAGATGCCGAAAGCGGCCTGCCCGGTGAATATCTGCCGTTGTCATCGCTAACCGTTCCAAAAATCATGACTCTCGCACCGAAAGATGGATTCAGGCCGAGGGTCAAAATATGATTGGCTGGCTAAGAGGCAGACACATCTGGCTGGCTATAGAAGGCGCGACCTCCAAACGGCCCGCGCCAAAATAGTTCTAAATAAGAATCATTATCAATGATAGCGCGGGACACCCCCCCTGTCAAGGAATACGCAGTACATGTGCGCACCATACAGACTCCCGGCCACAGCACGATAACCCGGAACACACCAACGTAGCGGGCACAGGATATACAGATGAAAAATCATCCGCTTGACCTGATCAGAAGCGCCTTAACTCATCCTCCGTCAACGGACGACTCTGCCCCTTGGGTAACGTCCCCAGCATCACGGAGCCGATTGCCACCCGGATCAGGCGTAGCACATCAGCATCCAGCACGGCAAGCATGCGGCGAATCTGGCGGTTGATTCCTTGCTGCAACACTATTTCCAGCCAGCAATTCTTTTGACCACTGCGCAGCACCTGCACCTGGGCGGCACGCGCAAAAACCCCATCATCCGCCAATATCACGCCGTGCTGTAACCTCGCTACATCGTCGTCATTCAATAGCCGGTTAACCTGCACATGATAGGTTTTAGGCAGATGGCGGGCGGGATCAAGAATACGTTGCGCCCATGCGGTATCATTGGTAAAAAAAATCAGACCTTCACTGGCCTTGTCCAGACGACCCACCGGCGCCAGCCAGGCATGCCGGTCATCTTCACCCAGACACGTGTACACCGTTTCACGGCCCTGTTCATCACGGGCGGTCGTCACCAGACCACGCGGCTTGTTGACAGCAACATAACATTTCGGCACCTCGCTGAGCGTGGCGTTGTCCAGTGCCACACGATCCCGCACCATGTTAATGCGGGCTTCAGGATTGCGCAGCACCTGCCCATTCACACTCACCCGCCCCGCTTCAATCAAGGTGGCGGCGACCGTGCGCGAGGCAATGCCCATTTTAGACAAGACACGGGCAAGGCTCACCCCCGCCTGCCCGGTGTGCGTGGAACTCGCCTGCCTTCCGTCCATATTCTTTTTCATTTCACGGCCCAAAATGGTTGTCCAGCAGATTTCCATAAAACACAAAATTGTAGCATAAAAACATAATAATCAATAATTTGAAGAATGTTAGACGCCTGTCTTACCGGCCTGTATCTCCCTATCAATGATCCACACACCCTTCATCTGCACTGGAGGCATCGACTTCTGTTAAAATCCCGGCATGGACGTTTCCTACATTCTCGATGACCTCAATGATGCCCAGCGTGACGCTGTAAGCGCACCCCCCGGCCACCTGCTGATACTGGCCGGGGCGGGTAGCGGTAAAACACGGGTACTGGTTCATCGCATCGCCTGGCTGGTCAGAGTAGAAGGTGCGTCACCACACAATGTGCTGGCCGTTACCTTTACCAATAAGGCCGCGGCTGAAATGCGTGGTCGCATCCAGCACCTGCTCGACATGCCCACTGCCAGTATGTGGGTCGGCACGTTTCATGGCCTGGCACACCGTTTGTTGCGTATTCACTGGCGCGAAGCGGGATTGCCGCAGGCGTTCCAGATTCTCGATTCCGACGACCAATACCGCGTCATCCGTCGGGTACTCAAATCACTGGAACTGGACGAGGCACGCTGGCCACCGAAACAGGCACAATGGTTCATCAATGCCCGTAAAGATGAAGGCATGCGTGCGCACGCCCTGCACCACCCTGGCCAGAACAACAGTGATCCCCATACCCGGCAAATGATGCGTATTTACCAAACTTATGAAGATACCTGCCAGCGCAGCGGCATGGTGGATTTTGCAGAATTACTGTTACGCGCCCAGGAATTATGGCAAAAACATCCTGACATACTCGCGCATTACCAGCAACGCTTTAGCCATATTCTGGTGGATGAATTTCAGGACACAAATGCCATCCAGTATTCCTGGATACGCCTGCTGGCAGGCAATACCGGCAATGCACAGGGAACCGCCAAATTATTCGTTGTGGGTGATGATGATCAATCCATTTATGGCTGGCGCGGCGCACGCGTAGAAAACATTCGACAAATTGAACGCGAATTTTTCGGCATGCGTGTCTTGCGCATGGAACAGAATTACCGTTCCACGGGCACCATTCTAAAGGCTGCCAATGCCGTCATTGCCAACAATCAAGGTCGCCTTGGCAAAAACCTGTGGACTGCGGGCGAGCAAGGCGAACCCATTGTGCTGTACACGGCATTCAGCGATCTGGACGAAGCTCGCTTCATTGTCGAACGCATCAAGCAATGGGTAGAGCAAGGCCATCTACGTCGTGACACCGCAATACTGTACCGCTCCAACGCCCAGTCACGTGTGCTGGAAGATGCATTGCTGAATGCCAGCATGCCTTACCGTGTCTACGGTGGCCTGCGCTTCTTTGAGCGTGCTGAAATCAAGGATGCATTGGCCTATCTGCGCCTGATTGAAAATCGTGATGATGATGCTTCTTTTGAGCGGGTAGTCAATACACCCACGCGCGGCATTGGTGAACGCAGCCTGGACATTCTGCGTAGTCATGCCCGCCAGCACAGTTTATCGCTGTGGCAGGCAACACGCGCCATTACCGACAGCCGGGCGCTGGTTGCACTGACGGTATTCACCCACCTGATTGAAAAACTGGCCGCTGACATCGCCGCATTCAATCTTGCCGAACAGGTCGACCACATGCTCACGCACACTTGCCTGCTGGATCATTACCGCAAGGAAAAAGGCGACAAAGGCCAGGCACGCATTGAAAATCTCGAAGAACTGGTAAGCGCTGCACGCCAGTTCGAATATACCATTCTGGAATCCGGCGGCGCCGAACTGACAGAAGACATGAGCCTGCTACAGGCATTTCTTTCACATGCCGCCCTGGAATCCGGCGAAGGCCAGGGCAACGCGTGGGATGACTGTGTGCAGCTCATGACCCTGCATACCGCCAAAGGCCTGGAATTTCCGCTGGTATTTTTGTGCGGCATGGAAGAAGGACTGTTCCCGCATAAAATGTCCACCCAGGAACCGGAGCGTCTCGAAGAAGAACGCCGCCTGTGCTACGTCGGCATCACCCGCGCCCGCCAGCAACTGTTCATTACCGGCGCTGAACGACGCAGACTGTATGGCACAGAAACCTATGCTGTACCCTCACGATTCATCAACGAAATCCCTACTGAACTGATACACGAAGTACGCCCACGTGCCTCGGTAACGCGCCCCATGACGACCACACACCATCATTTCGCTGACGACATCTACAATGACAGTGAGGGCGACTCCATTATCCGCCCACGTTTAGGCCAGCGCGTACATCACGGCAAGTTTGGTGATGGCGTGATCCTGAGCTATGAAGGTGAAGGGGATCGTGCCCGCGTACAGGTGAACTTTAAAACCAATGGCAGCAAATGGCTGGTCATGGCCTATGCCAATTTACAAATGGTGTAACCCAGGCTTGACCAGGATTACGAATACACCATGATTCCGTTGCATGACGACAATCCCACCCATATCAATCCCGTCATTACGATTATAATCATTGTGATGTGCGTACTGGTATTCCTGTGGCAGCAATTTCTGGAACCCGATGCCCAGCAGCGCCTGGTATATAGCTTCGGCGTCATCCCGGCGACGCTGCTGGGAGGACAAGTGCTGCCCCCTGATCTGGTGCGGATACCTGCATGGGCTACATTGTTGACTTCAATGTTTCTGCATGGCGGGTGGATGCACCTGATTGGCAATATGTTGTACCTGTGGATATTTGGTAACAACATAGAAGATGTCATGGGACACAAACGCTTTATCGTCTTTTATCTCACCTGTGGGTTCGGAGCAGCACTGGCACAGGCTCTACCTAATGTTGATTCAAGCATTCCCATGATCGGTGCAAGCGGCGCAATTTCCGGTGTGCTGGGCGCGTATCTGTTGCTATACCCTCGTGCACGGGTACTGGTGCTGATTCCTCTCGGAATTTTCACACGTATACTTTACCTGCCCGCCATGGCAGTATTAGGCTTCTGGTTCGTCTTGCAGATTTTCAGTTCACTGGTGATCGAAGATGATCAGGGTGGCGTCGCATGGGGCGCGCATATTGGCGGATTTCTGACAGGCATGGTATTGATTCCGTTTTTCAAGAATCATCATATCCCATTCTTTAATCCGGGGCATCACAAGGATCCTCCCCAGCGTTAAATCCATGCACACCAACCAGAAATCATGGCACTATGAAATCACAAGATCCTCACGCACTCCCGCAATATATCCCGGCACCCGAAGAACGGGGGCGGGACGCCCCACATGATACCCTTGCACAAAATCTACACCATATTGTTTCAACAAATCAAGCGTCTGCTGGTTCTCAACAAACTCTGCAATTGTAATTTTACCCAAGGCATGCGCCACCTGATTCATGGATTGCACCATGGCCTGATCCACCAGACCATCCACCAAACCCTGCACAAATGAACCGTCAATCTTGAGCTTGTCGACGGGCAAATGTTTCAAATAAATAAATGAACTGAACCCTGCACCAAAATCATCAAGTGCAAAATGACAGCCAATATCCTTTAACTCGCTGATAAAATGTATCGCCGCCGCAAGATTGGCAATAGCAGCGGTCTCCGTAATTTCAAAAGTAATTCGTGCTGGATTCAATGCAGTGTCGCGCAAAAGATCCCTGACCAGTGGTAACAGCGTGGCATCCTCAAAAGCACGGCCTGACAGGTTAATGGAAAAGCCCACCTTGCACCCTGTCTCATGGAGTCGCGCCAACTCCATTATCGCCTTCGACACAACCCAACGATCCACGCTGTTAATTAAACCAAAACGCTCGGCTGCCGGCAAAAAACCACCAGGCAAAACAATATGTCCATCATCACAGCGCATGCGTACCAGCACTTCATAATCATGTGATTGGTCATCAGCCAGCGACATGATGGGTTGATACATAAAGTGAAAGCGATCCTGCTCCAGGGTTTGTCGCACCCGTGCTGCCCACCCCATATCAGCGGCCATGCCCGCTTTACCACCATCCAGAGGATTGTGCAGATAAGCCTGGTTACGCCCACGTGATTTGGCAACATTGGCCGCCATATCAGCCTGTACCATGCATTCATCCGCTGTCAGAATATTATTATCAATCATTGCAATACCCAGACTGGCCGTGACAGTGTAGACGCTGCCCGCATCAAAAAACTTATAGGCTTCAAGCAACGAACGCAGATATTCTGCAACACGCAGGGTATTATCCATATCCACGTTATACAGCAACACGGTGAATTCATCACCACCAAAACGTGCGCATAAATCCCCTTCGCGCAAATGTGACTGCAACAAACGTGAAACCTCGACCAGCAATCTATCGCCTGCCGCATGCCCCAGTGTATCGTTAATATATTTGAACTGATCAAGATCAATATAAAACAGCGCACAGCTTGCGCCACTGCGTGCAACACGCGCCACCAGCCGTTCCAGTTCCTGCTGGAAATAACGGCGATTAAACAACCCTGTTAAGGAATCATGCTCTGCCTGATAGGCGAGCTGATGTTCAAAGGCTTTTTGCTTGGTAATATCACGCGCTGTGCCGCTGATACGCACGACCTTGCCATCTGCATCCAGATGAGGCTTGGCATTAAAACTCAGATTATGTAATTTTCCATTACGATCAACATGCACAGTTTCATAGTGCTGCAACTCCTTGCCATCAAGCAACTCGGCAAAGGCCGCCGCATCCTGCACCACATAGCCGGGAGATTGTGTTTCTTTCATCAGACAACCGAGCATTTCTTCGGGGTCGTAGCCGTAAATAGTTCTCGCTGCCTTGTTAAGATATATCCAGCGCCCCTGTGTATCGATACTCCATACCAGATCATGGGCAGTCTCGACCAGATCACGATAACGTGCTTCAGCATTCATCAGCTTTTCTGCGGCCGCCTTACGTTCCGATATATCTGCCACCAGGCAGGTATACATCATCCTGGCGTTCAACTGCATCAGGCTCACACGCACCGACATGGGAATAACACAACCATTCGCATGAACCCCCTCCACCTCCTGCTCACCACGCATCACCTGCGGCACACCCTGAGCAGTGATGATCGACGGCAATAATAAGATTAAAGATTGACCATAAATCTCCTGCGCGGTATAACCAAACAGAAGCTCGGCGGCAGGATTAAAGGTATCAATACAACCTTGTTCATTCACCACGATAATGCCTTCCACCGCTGTATCAACAATGGCGCGCACTTGCGAATTCTGATCACCCAGATGCTGAAAAACTGTGCTTAACGTCTGTCTCAGATAGCTCACTTCATCCAGTTCCCGAGAACCTGCCTGAATCAAATCTGAAGATGCAGAATATAAATCAGGAACGTGAGGCGTGTTGCGCGACGCGCTTGTTTGCACGTATTCCGCACGGCGTAGCAAACTACGTATAAACAACACTACCAAGGCTGCCGTCAGTAACCCGGGCACAACCCACAGAAACAAGGGCTCAGACAACATTATTCAATGCTCCCGGTACAGGATAGTTTGACAGGATGGATGGGGCGACCAAGATTAAAAACTGGGTCTATAATCATGACAGAAACACAACCTCCCTGCCAAGAAGAAAATAAATGGCTGAGTTGCTTAACTATTGCCTGCCAGCATCTGGCCCGACAAAAAATAACATCCCTTAAAATATTCCATAAAAATAATCGATTCCAGAACGTAACCGTTTTTTGTTGCGCAAACAACCTGCTCAGAACTGAACACCGGCTAACTATCGATCCAGGCTAAAATTCAAGCACCCTGCGACTTGCAAAATACCGTCTCTGCCCTGTGTACGGATCCTTAAAACAAATCGAGCGTGCCAGCAGCTGCAATGGCTGTAAAAAATCATCGATCTTCTCGGGAAGCAGCTCAGGATAAAATCTATCGTTAACAATAGGAATGCCAAGCGCAGCAAGATGTACACGCAGTTGGTGTTTTTTTCCCGTCACCGGACGTAATTGATACAACACGGCATCACCACGATGTTTCAACACCTCAATATGAGTTTCGGCATTAGACTCACCGCACACCTCCTGCATGCGGAAAAAAGGCTCCCCTGCCACTAAACGACTGCGATAGGTGAAAGGGAACGGACGGCCGGGTAACGTTGCGGCGAGCGCCTCGTAGACCTTGCTGATTTCACGCTGGTGAAACAATGACTGATAATCACCACGACTGGCCAGATTCGATGAAAACAGAATCACTCCAGCAGTTTCCCGATCCAGCCGATGAATCGGCGTCAGATGCTCAAGATGAAATTTTCGCTTCAGGCGCACCAGTAAAGTTTCGTGCAGATATCGACCGGAGGGAACAACCGGCAGAAAATGTGGCTTATCCACCACCAGTAAATGCTCGTCCTGAAAAAGAATCGTCTCCTCAAAGGGAATGGGTGTTTCTCCTTCCAGCTCCCGGTAGTAATAAATCCTCGCGCCTGCACGATAGGCATGGTCGGGCATGAGACACAACCCCTCCTCGTCAACCACTTCGCCCTTGTGCATGCGCGCAACCCAGGTTGCCGCATCCACCTCCGGATAAAATTGCTGCAGGAACGCCAGCATCGAACACCAGAGACCGACCGGCAGATACTGCTGGCTCGGGGACACGCCATCACGCATGGGTAACGGTGATTTCATCCTCCTTGAATACCTGTTCGCCACTGCTCAGGAGAGAGTAGCCTTAAATGGGAATGTAGCGTTGCCCTGTCGGGGTACCCGGAAACGATACATAACAGCACGTCAACCATCAGGGCTTGCCGGGTTATTGGCGATTTTTTGTAATTGCTCTGCACTGAGGGTATAAGCACGCGCAAAACCGCCTACATAACGAACCCCCAGAGGTTTCAACCGGAACAATACAAAATCGTTAAACCCAAATAATAACTCCGCCGCAGGTAAGCGATGGATATAAGCGGCGCGTGCTGCGGAAAATTCCTCACCTTCACGATCCAGCACACTCACCCGACCTTGAATACTGACCCGCGCCAATGTTTGTGGATCACCCTCACCTGTATCAGGCTGGGTAATTAACAATGATGCACGTGCGTCATTCAACAAATGGCGCGTATGCGCGGCAAGATGACTAAGGTGTAACAAGAAACCGCTACAGCCAGGTTCAGGAACATAGGCCACCATTGATGCCGATGGCCCCTCTTCAGATAACGTAGCCAACGCCGCCCAGCGTTGACCCGCGATCAAGTGCAGCAAATGATGTGTCTCCGGGCCGGTGATCGTCACGACATCACAGCAGGCAAAGTATGGCTATGTCTTTTCCGCATGCTCAGCATCCATTTTAAAAGGTAATCCTTACTGTCCGATGGATAATATACCTTAATTTCACAGACACGCCACAACCTGATTGTTGCAGACGTTCAGACTAGGCTGTCAGGCATACACCTTCAGGAAGGGCTAGCTCAAGGGAGATGGGCAAGTGATCAGATACGATCTGATTCAGGACTTGCACATTGCTGATTTTGAGTGAAGGGGTTACTAAAATATGGTCGATATTGCGGTAAGGCCGCCAACTGGGAAAGGTATGCAATGCCTCCAGTGGCTCACACAAGTGTGTGTTTTCAAGCAGTACATCCATTTCTTCGCTTTGCGGTTGACAGTTCAAATCACCCATCAATACTACATGCTGGTAATCATTAACAATCTCGCCAATAAATGCGAGCTGTTGCATACGGGCCCGTTTGCTCAGCGCCAGATGCGCCAGCAATACCACCAAAGGATGCTCGCCGTCTCCATACCGCGCCATCATCAAGCCACGCCCGGGAATTAATCCTGGCAACTTGTACTCAACTACCTCATGTGGCTGGATTTTGCTTAACATGCCATTACTGTGCTGGGCAAACTTCCCGAGGTCACGGTTAGTCTGGTGATACCAGAAAGGAAAGCGTCCACGCCTTGCCAGATATTCGACCTGGTTAATAAAATAGCTCCGCATGCTGCCAGCGTCTACTTCCTGCAACGCCACCACATCATGATCACTGACAAGGTGTGCGATACGATCCAGGTTCTCAAAGCTGCGCGGATGCGGGAAGACATGCTTCCAGCCTTGCGTCACATAGTGGTGGGCACGTGTCGAGGCAATGCCCGCCTGAATATTATAACTTAACAAGCGTAAGTGTGTTCTGGGATGGCCGGTGGTAACAGGCACACGATGTGACGCATAGCCAGAATGCAAATCCTGGGAAACAGGGGCTGGTACACTCATAGCTGGAAAATCATGCTCCCAAGCTTCTCGGTCAACTTGAGATTTTCCCGGTAATCAACCGGGCAATCAATGATGCTGACCGTGTCATCTGCCAATGCCGTTTTCAGAATAGGCAATAAATCCTCGGCACGTTCCACACGATACCCCTTGGCACCAAACGAATCGGCATATTTGACAAAATCCGGGTTAGTGAACTGGACGTTGGTATGCCGTCCATAGATATTCATTTGCTTCCATTCAATCAAACCATAGCTACAGTCATTCCAGATCAGAATGACAATCGGCACTTTCATGCGCATGGCCGTTTCAATTTCCTGGGAATTCATCAGAAAACCTGCATCACCTGTCACGGCTACGACTTTACGTTGTGGATAGGCCAGGCGCGCTGCAATGGCGCCCGGCACGGCAATGCCCATGCTGGCAAAACCATTGGAGATAATACAGGTGTTGGGGTGTTCACAACGAAACATACGCGCCATCCACATCTTGTGTGCACCAACATCACAGATGACAATGTCTTCCAGGCCCATGGCCGTACGCAAATCCCAGATGATTTTTTGTGGCTTGATGGGGAAACCCTGATCAGCACGATGCATGTCCATTTCCGCAATCAAGGCATCACGCAAGGGGCGCAAACGATGGCCCTGATGCGGTGTCGCCAGATCTGCAATGCGATCCAGACTGTAACGAATATCTCCCAGCACACCTACTTCAACAACATAATACGCATCCACTTCTGCGGGAGACATATCGATATGGATAATCTTGCGATCACGGGTGGGATGCCATAAATACGGGTGGTATTCAACCAGATCGTAACCGACACAAATAATGACATCGGCCTGATCAAAACCAAAATTGGCGTAGTCATGTGCCTGTAAACCCGCACTGCCTAATGCCATCGGATGTTTGAAAGGCACCACTCCCTTCGCCATAAAGGTATTGGTCACCGGAATATTCAGACGTTGCGCAAAGGCCGCCAGCTGCTGCCAGGCCTGCGCACGAATCACGCCATTACCCGCCAGAATGATGGGATTACGTGCACCGGAAATAATCTCGGCGGCACGCAATACCCGCTCGGAAGAAGGTTCCGGCGGTGTGGGTTGCTGTGCGCGCAACGGTACATCGTCAATCGGCATTTCAGCCAGATTTTCGGGAAATTCAATAAATGCTGCGCCGGTCTTTTCCATCTGCGCCTGCTTGAATGCCTTGCGCACCACTTCCGGAATGGTGTTGGGCGTCAACAGACGCGTGGAATACTTGGTGATGGGTTCAAAGATATTCTGCAGATCCAATACCTGATGTGATTCCTTGTGCAAACGGTTGGTGCCCGCCTGCCCGGCAATTGCCACGACAGGCGCATGATCCATATTGGCATCGGCAACACCGGTGACCAGATTGGTTGCACCTGGCCCGAGCGTTGACAAACAGACGCCGGCACGACGTGTTAAGCGTCCATACACATCCGCCATAAAAGCAGCGCCTTGTTCATGGCGTGTCGTCACAAATTTGATGGGAGACCCCAGCAATGCATCCATGACCGCCAGGTTTTCTTCACCCGGAATACCGAAGATATATTCTACCCCTTCGTTTTCCAGACACTTTACAAACAGTTCCGCCGCTTTCATAGTCTGACCTTGCATTGTATTATTTATACTTGAAAAAACTGAAACCTTAAAACTCGGAACACGCATCTAGGCGCGTCAGTCTCTCTGTCAAAATAGCGGCATGGCGCACTAATTCTTAACCTGGATGATTGATGCATCCACGCAATAATCATATGAACGTCAATCCTGACGCTCAGGGCTGGCTGACCAGAAAATCGACGACCTGCAGCAGCCGTTCATTGGTGCCGCCTGCCATCTGACCATCAACCCGGTATTTACCATTCACGACGATGGAAGGCGTGGAATTAATCCCATAACGCTTGGTTAACTCACGGGCACGACGTACTTTACTGTCCACCGCAAATGAATTGAACACCTTCTTGAAATCCGCATTGCTGACACCCTGTTCTGCAAACACCGCCATGACAGCCGCTTCACTGTCCATTTTGCGCTTTTGCGCATGAATGGCATTAAACAGGGGATTATGAACCTTTTCTACAACGCCCAGCGCTTCGGCGGCATAATACGCCTTGGCCAGCACCGCCCATTCCTCACGGAAAATAACCGGCAAGCGTACAAAAGTGACATTCTCAGCCTTGTTTTTCAACCAACGCTCAATATATGGCTCAAAGCGATGGCAATGTGAACACCCATAGGAAAACAATTCCAGCACCTCGATCTTTGCCCCGCTCACTGTGGGCTGTTCAGGGGTAATCACCTGATAATGTACACCCTCCTCAAAGGCAGGCGAAAAAAGGGCTGCCGACGCCGTAAATGGCAACAACACCATAAGAAAGATCATATTTGCTACATACTTCATGTACTTACTCCCTCTATACTGATTAAGAACTTACCCTAGCCTATGCAACTTATCACACTAACGCAATAGGTGATCCCCTAATATATTTGCTATGCTATGGACAACTTAAGCTAAGGAGTGTTGCCATGACATCAAAAGAAATTAATCTGACCCAGTTTCTCAGCCACCACCACCTGTGCGCGTCATTGACTGTTCAGGAAGTGGAAACCCTGCTTAAGTATCTCGAATTTGTCGAATATAAAAAAGATAATGTTATTGCCAACATCGGTGATGTGGGCGATGCCCTGTATTTTGTAGTAAAAGGTGAAGCGGCCCTGATACACGATGATGGCAGTCAGGTCATTGAAGTCGGACGCATGAAAGAAGGCGAACTAATGGGCGAAATGTCGTTTTTTGACCGCAAACCACGGATGCTACGCATGGTCGCCACCACCGATAAAACCCAGCTTTTGAAACTGTCACGCGCCATGTATCAGCGTCTGCGTGTAGAGCGCCCTTATGTGGCGGTCAATCTGTTGGAACACGCCATTATCAGCCTCGACCGTCTGGTACGCCATGTGAGTGAAGCAGAAGCCAGCCTGACGCGTTATATTTTTGGCCCGGGCAAGCGTTAACCCTCACCACCCTTTACTTTATATGGATAATTGTCAGACGGCTTATGCGCTCTGATCCACACGCTTTTTTGGTACACCATGCTCAATCCCCTTTACCGACGTGCCATCTTTACAACAGGCGCCCCCACAGTGGCCTGTTTACCCCTCGACAGCGGCTATGAAGTCGCTTTTGCCGGTCGTTCAAATGCCGGAAAATCCAGCGCTATCAATAGTATAACAAACCAGAAAACATTGGCGCGTGTCAGCAAGACCCCCGGCCGCACCCAACATATCAATTTCTTTGAGCTGGATCCCGAGCGCCGCCTGGTAGATCTGCCGGGTTACGGCTACGCCAAAGTGGCGCATAGCGTCAAGGAACAGTGGCAGCAAACCTTAACCGTCTACCTCGATACCCGCCAATCACTGCGCGGGCTGGTGATCGTCATGGATAGTCGGCACCCACTGACATCTTTCGACCAGCACATGCTGGATGCCTGCCAGCACGCACGCTTACCAACCCATATTTTACTGACCAAAGCTGACAAACTCAGCAAAGGTGCGGCAGGTGCCGTTCTGCAACAGGTCCGACGCGCCCTCGCTGAGCGTTACCGTGCGGAGGACGCCCCTCTACCCACAGTGCAACTGTTTTCAGCATTACGCAACATCGGCATTGAAGACGCGCACCACACACTGGATCAGTGGTTCAATCTGAAGACAACCATGGGCCCTGACACCGAACATCCACAAAAGTGATTGATTTAAAATAAAAAAGCCCGGCATCCAAAAGGGGGAAGGATGCCGGGTTATAAGATACCCGGCTTGGGGAAACCGGGTATTAGGGTTTCTGCCCCCGGGAGGGAGAAGGGGCAGAACAGCGCGAAAACATCGCAGCATACACTTAAGACGCTACGCTTCCCGAAAAGTTCACCGAATATTTCAACGCTTTTTCTGCCAGGGCCAACCCGCTTCAATCAGTCCACGATAGGCATAAAAAAACCCCGACATCCGAAAAGGGGGAAGGAGGTCGGGGAAAGAGTACCCGGCTTGGGGAAACCGGGTACATAGGGGTTTCCGTCCCGGGAGGGAGTGGGACGGACAAGTGTGAAAACCACACTCTCCCTACTTAGTGGGGATGACACAGATAAAGTTCAAGGGCTTGGCAGTAAAACCTGCGTCCTGCTCCAGCCCGAAAAGAGCACCATGCCTGATCAACCATGGTAAAATAAGGTGAAACTTCCACCAAACGGGCACCGTGACCTCGTGAATACCCCGGCGGGTGTCGCCACTCCTGCAAAACCCTGCCAGACAATGTCAGGGCAAATGTGCCTGAATTATATCCAGAAGCTCAACACGCCTGCAGCCATGGCTAGAGATTTTCGTTCCAGAAAGTGGCCTCTATCTTGTTACCATCCAGATCACGGATAAAACACCCATAATAAGGTTCACCATACTGTGGTCTTGGCCCGGGCGCGCCATCATCCACACCTCCTGCACTCAAGGCCACTTCATAAAATGCATGCACTAATGCCTTGGAACTCACAACAAAACCAATATGGGCCCCATTTCCGACCGTGGCAGGCTTTCCATCTATCGGCGCTTGCACCCAGAACTCGGGGAAATTCCGGCCATAAGCAACCGCCCCGGGGTGTTGCATAATCTGCCTGCAACCCAGAACGGGAAGTACCTTGTCGTAGAAAGCAACGGCACGCTCAAAGTTATTGGTGCCGATCGAAATATGAGAAACAATACTCGGGTTTTCGTTTGCCATTTTCTTTCTCCTATCAATGCATCGGGAGGCTTAATCGTACACCCATGCTACTGACAACACTATGTCAGGAGTGATTCCGGCATCTGATCACTCCACCGCATACACCTGCCGTGCTGCCGCCTGCGCAACCCCGGTGTTAATGTGCGCACCTGTCGCCGCAAGCACTTCTTCAAGTGCGCGCAGGCACAGCAAAACATTTTCTGAACGGCTGCTATAACCCATCAAACCAATACGCCAGATTTTACCGGCCATTTCACCCAGTCCGGCACCAATTTCGAGGTTATAATCCGCCAGCAAACGCCGCCGTACCTCGGCATCATCAGCCCCTTGCGGGAGAGTGACGGCATTTAATTGTGGCAGGCGCTGTGTTTCGCTCACAAAGAAACTCAACCCCATCGCTTCGATACCGGCCTTGAGGGCACGATGGTTGAGCGCGTGCCTGGCCCACGCATTTTCCAGACCTTCTTCTTTTAGCATCACCAAGGCCTCATGCAAGCCATATAACGGATTGATGGGGGCTGTGTGGTGATACGTGCGCTTGTTGGCATTCCAGTAACCCAATACCAGGTTCAAATCCATAAACCAGCTTTGACAAGGTGTTTTACGGCGTTTGATAGCGTCTACAACACGTTCACCAAAACTCACCGGGGACAATCCCGGCGTGCAACCCAGACACTTTTGACTCCCCGAATACACGGCATCGACATCCCACTCGTCAATCTTCAAAGGTGTGCCCCCTAACGATGTCACCGCATCAACAATAGCAAGCGCATCATAACGGTGAGCAATATCCACCAGTGCCTTAACATCGGATTGCGCACCCGTAGACGTTTCGGCATGCACAAAAGCAAGAATTCGGGCATCGGGATTGGACTTGAATGCCTCCTCTACCTTGCCCGGATCCACTGCTGTACCCCAAGCATCGTCGACCACTACCGCCACACCACCACAACGCTTCACATTCTCGATCATACGGCTGCCAAACACACCATTACGGCACACTATCACTTTATCACCCGGCTCCACGAGATTCACAAAGCAGGTTTCCATGCCCACCGAACCTGGCCCGGACACGGGGAAAGTCAGCGCATTTTCGGTTTGAAACGCGTAGCGTAACAGGGTTTTCAGTTCTTCCATCATGCCCACAAAAGCAGGATCAAGATGGCCGATGGTGGGGCGCGCCATCGCAGCCAGCAGGCGTGGATGAACATCTGACGGCCCCGGCCCCATCAACGTACGAGCAGGCGGCAAAAAAGAAACGATGCTTTTACAGGTTGATATGTCCATGCATTTCCCCATGTTTTTTAATGATAAGCCGTATAGAAAATATCCTGGCAGGCTCAAGTTTTTGTGGCGGCAACCGACATACAGATGATATGGGCTCTCCTGCCGACACCGGTTAATCCCCCAAAACTACAGACACCAGAACATGATCTGTCAGCAACAATCGCCATGCGGTAACATACGAACGAAATCCAGCGTGTTACATCGTATGGGCAGTCTGGTAGTGGGTACCTCGCTGCTGCTAACAAGCCATGCCCTGTTGGCAGACACGCCCGAAGCGATCGCTACTGATCGACCGGATTTCGTTGAATCCAACGCTACCGTAGGCAAGGGTCACTTCCAGATTGAAACCAGCATTGCCTACGATACCAAAAAATCAGGAGCACTGAAAGAAGACTCTTATACTACACCCACGCTATTACGTTACGGTTTTGCCGATGCATGGGAAGCTCGCCTGGAAACGGATGGCGCCATTCACTATAAAACCCGTGAAACAAATACGAACATTTCGATTCTGGAACGCGGTGCTACGGATCTATCTCTTGGTGTGAAGTGGCATACCCAGGACGAAACAGAAACAGGCATACGCCCCGCCATGGCCTGGCTATTCCATGTAGATATACCATCAGGATCAGACCGCTTTCACGGGAATGGCCTGCGCCCTTCGATACGCATGACCATGGAATGGGAATTTTCAGAGGTTTATTCCCTGGGCATCATGCCAGGCATCATCCATGACAAAGAGGTCACAGGCGAGCGATTCACCGCCGGTCTTCTGGGGGCTGTCGTGGGCAGGGCATGGACAGACAAATTCCGCACATTCATGGAAGTTGCCGCGTCACAAATAGCAGGGCAGAAATACGGCGGCGCAGTCGTTACCTACGATGTGGGTGGATCCTGTCTGATTACCAACATGATACAAGCAGACATGGCCATGTCCTGGGGTGCCACCCATGCCGCGCCCGATTTTAGCTGGACCATGGGGTTGTCTGTAAAACTCTGACACGGGAATACATTGTTCATGTTATTGAAAAAAACCAAAAGACAGTTTCTGAACACTGCCACTGCAACATATGGCGGAAATGGCGGCAACCATGGAACAGAATATGCATACTTTCAAGGTTGTCGACAATACGGCAGATTCACTGAAAGAACATGCCCGAACATTGTTTCATCTCATTGATAAATTCAGCGCACATACAGAACAAGACGACAAAACACATGGACGTTGATGAAGTATTTCAATGCCATCCAGCGATGTGAAATTGGTATAGATCTCAAGGACCATATCATGAAAACGAAATATCGGCTTACACTATTAATGTTATTGGTGCCCGCACTCTTTACCGGCACTGCCCTGGCCAGCGACAAAGAGGCCATTATCGCCACCGTCATGTCACTGACGCCACAAGACGTGGCTATCATTGAACAACACGCCCAATCCGGTGATGCAAAGGCACAAACAGTACTGGGAATGACCTATGCGCTGGGAAAAGCCACGTCCCAAAACGATGCCGAAGCAGCCAAATGGTATCGCAAGGCAGCCGAAAAGGGGTTTACCGTGGCGCAGTACGAATTGGGTATTGCATACGATAACGGCAAGGGGTTAAAGAAAAACTACGTTGAAGCCGTGAAATGGTATCGCAAAGCCGCCGAGCAAGGCTTTATAGAAGCCCAGACCAATTTGGGTTACGCCTATGAAAAAGGCCAGGGCGTTAAACAGAATTACGCGGAATCCATCAAGTGGTACCAGAAAGCCGCTGAAAAAGGCTCACTTGATGCCCAGTTCAATCTGGGGCTCCTTTATATCAATGGCAAGGGAATGACGCCTGATATCGCCACGGCCTATATGTGGTTTAGCCTGGTAGCATCGGACGGTGACCCGCAAGCCATGAAAAATGTTGCGCAACTCAAGCAACGCATGACACCTGGTCAGCTCGCACAGGCACGCGATAAAATCGCAGAATGGCAACAGAAAAATCCCAAGCCGGTGGCACCTCCACTGCAACCGGAAGAAGGTGGCCCAACCATTTTTCTGTAGCCTGTTCCCGATAAGAACCCATTCACAGGACATGCACAACATCCGTATACGGCAGACTCAAACTTTCAGCCACGGCACGATAGGTTAATTTTCCCTGATGCGTATTCAGACCATTCTGTAACGCCGAGCTGGCACGCACCGCTTCCAGTCCGTGATCAGCCAGATCAAGCGTGTAGGACAAGGTCTGATTCCCCAGCGCAAAGGTACTGGTGCGCGGCACAGCGCCCGGCATGTTGGCCACACAATAATGCACGATATTATCCACCACATAAGTGGGATTATGATGCGTGGTGGGACGACTGGTTTCGACGCAACCCCCCTGATCAACTGCAACATCTACAATCACACTGCCCGATCGCATGCGTGGCAACAGGTCACGCGTCACCAGCCACGGCGCACGTCGCCCGGCAATTAACACCGCGCCAATCACCAGGTCGGCATGCAATACCGCCTCTTCAATATTGGCTTCATTGCTGGCACGGGTCTGCAAACGCCCCGCAAAAATATCGTCCAGATATTGCAGGCGCTCGTGACGGGTATCCAGAATCACAACCTGTGCACCCATCCCCAATGCAATCTTGGCGGCATTCAATCCCACAATACCCCCTCCCAGAATCGTGACCTGCCCTGGCGCCACCCCCGGCACCCCGCCCAATAACACACCCCGTCCTCCACGATGTTTCTCCAGACAGGTCGCGCCCACTTGTGTTGCCATGCGCCCTGCCACTTCGCTCATGGGCGCGAGTAACGGTAATTGCCCTTGCGCACCGGTCACTGTTTCATAGGCAATCGCGGTAGTGCCGGAAGACAGCAGGCGTTCGGTAAGTGGTTTGTTGGCCGCAAGGTGCAGGTAGGTAAACAGCAATAAATCAGAGCGCAGGAAAGCATATTCGGAAGCAATGGGTTCCTTGACTTTTACCACCATTTCAGCAGACCACGCCGACGCCGCATCCGCGACCAGTGTAGCGCCCACGGCCTGATATTCAGCATCAGTGATGCCACTGCCTGATCCCGCGCTACTTTGCACCAGCACCTGATGACCACGGCGTATCAGTGCCTGCACTGCGCCAGGAGTCATGCCTACACGATTTTCGTCATCCTTAATTTCCCTTGGTACACCAATTAACATGGCTCAGTCTCCAGTAGATTTTCTAGACAATATGTTCGACAACCAATTGCACGCTACGCTGACCTTTGTATTCATTAACATCCAGTTTATACGCCACATGCACGCTGGCGGCTTCCTGAAGCGCAGAACAGGCGGGCACATTAAACGCAATGGCATCAAATACCGGCGCATTCATCCCTTCATTCTGAACACTCTTCGGCAAAGGACGCAGCAGCATTTTCAGATGTTTTTCACCGACAACACGCTGATTGACGATCTGAAACCGGCCATCAAACACGGGCTCGGCAAACGCCTGCCCCCAGGGGCCGCCGTTGCGTAATGCTTCTGCCAGCTCCATGCTGAGATCCGTGGTGGTTAACTCACCATCGCTCAACACAATGCCACACAATTCATCATCACCCAATAAACGGCGAACTTCTTCATCGAAGGCGGTACTAAATGCCGTGAAATCTTCACGCTTGAGCGTCAAGCCAGCTGCCATCGCGTGCCCACCAAACTTGACCAGCAAACCAGGATAACGGGTGGCGATGGTATCAAGTACATCCCGAATATGTACACCACTCACGGAACGTGCCGAACCCTTGATTTCAGTGTCGGATGCGAGAGCAAACGCAATCACGGGGCGATGCCACCGATCCTTGATACGTGACGCAAGAATACCGATAACTCCCTGATGCCATTCCGCATCAAACAAGCACAGTCCATACGGCAGGGTGGCGGTTGCCTCGAAACAGGTTGATTCCAAACGGGCAAGCGCCGCAAGCGCCTGCGCCTGCATATGTCCTTCAATGGTACGACGCTCCCGATTCAGTTGATCAAGCTGCGTCGCCATCTCGCGTGCCTGCGACAAATCATCGGTGAGCAAACAGCCAATGCCCAACGCCATATCATCCAGCCGCCCGGCGGCATTCAGGCGCGGCCCAACAGTGAACCCCAGATCACTGGCCGCGATGCGTTGCTGCGACCTGCCCGCGACTTCCAGCAGGGCACGAATACCTGCACAACACGCGCCACTGCGAATCCGTGCCAAACCCTGCGACACGAGAATGCGATTGACATGATCCAGCGGCACCACATCGGCCACTGTACCCAACGCAACCAGGTCCAGCAATTGTGCCAGATTGGGTACTGGCAAGTGCCTGCTTTCAAACCAGTTCATCTCGCGCAATTTTGCACGCAATGCCAGCATCACGTAGAAAATGACACCGACACCTGCCAGCGCCTTACTGGGAAACTCATCACCGGGTTGATTGGGATTAACGATCGCATCGGCATCGGGCAGTACCGAACCAGGCAAGTGATGATCCGTAATCAATACTTGTATACCGCGTTGTTTGGCGGCTGCCACACCTTCTACACTGGAAATACCGTTATCTACGGTAATCAGCAGATCCGGTTGATGCTCACTGGCGACTGCCACAATTTCAGGCGTCAAGCCATAACCAAACTTGAAGCGATCCGGCACCACAAAACGCACATCGTTGGCGCCCATCATGCGCAAGGCACGCACTGCCAGAGCACAGCTTGTGGCGCCATCCGCGTCATAATCTGCGACAATGACTATACATTTTTTATGGAGTAACGCGCTATAGAGCACGTCAGCAGCAGCGTCAATACCCAGCAAGGCTGATATGGGCGGCAAGCATTCCAGAGAGCGTTCCAGCTCGCGCGCCGATGCGACATTACGCGCCGTATAGACACGACGCAATACAGGATGCAAATCTGCCGGCAACGCAGCGGCTCCCTCATCGGTGGAAGCTCGCACTTCTACGGCGTCTTGCGCGACACTTTTCTTTTCATCACTACGTCTTATAATCCGTTTTGTTGTCACACATAGGTTTCCAGAGAATGCCGCCTTTTCCAGAAGCGGCGCAACAATGTCGGAGTAATACGGAACATCCGTCCGTCTGCCGGGCAGATGGACACACTATCGAGTTGACGATTTTTTAACGCCTCAAGCAATGGTGCAAACCACTGGTCAGCCCTGCGCATCATGACGGCGCCCCACCCACTTGCATCGCCATACAACGCGTCACGGTATCCCTCATCCAATACTATCAGGTGCGAATCAGTGGAAATATGTGCCTGCGATATGCGGGAATTCGCACGTGCCGCAGATTCAGCCGCAGCTAACCAGCTACTCATCGAATCCGGCGCACTTGCATGCGGAATACCCGCCAGACGCGCCAGCCCACAGGCCACAGGCTCGTTACTCCATACCATGCTCCAGACGGGCGCGGGCGCCACCTGTGGCAAACACCCCCCACCCCATAACCATACGCTATTGATGGGTGCTACGCCACGCATTAAACGCGCATGATTCACCGGACTGGAATGAAACAGCATTTGAATTTCATTAAGCACCGTATGCCAGCGTTTCCCCTGCGCACCGCTTGGCAGGAAGCCATCAATGTGTCGCCCCAGCACTTCTGTGACATCATACGTGCGTATGTGTGGATTTTGCGGTAAACGCAAATACCAGCGCTGTGGATGCAACACCTCCAGGCACACGCCGTCGTCCGCAAAAAAAGTATTGAATTGCACAGCCATCGCATCGGCTTCTTCGCGCGTGATGGACAACATATGGCTGTCCATCAAAACCAGCCTGGCCTGATCGGCCCGCAGATGTATGGGATCGGCACGTATCCACCAGCCATCACCGGGGCCACCCTCTCCATCCACGAGTCGCGTTACCGCTGCAATCGGTAAATCCTGCGTAGCATCACGTGACACGCCCATCAGATTAAACAACGAGGCGTCAAGACCTTTGGCCGGCACTGCCTCAAGCACGGCGCGCGATAATAATAATTCCAGCGCTGCACAATTCAACATGGAAAAATCGGCGGCGCGCAATCCGGGAGGGCCTAACAATCCGGGGACAACAAGGGTGAGATTACGTGATGAGGAGGTCATAAGGGATATTATAGGGCATAACGTGTTAAACCATGGCAATATAAACGTGGCACCCACCCTGGTTTTGGGGTTGAACTGTAGGCATATTGCCTCAGTAATGCTGATATGATTTCTAATCCGGGGTGCTATAATCCCATGCCCTCAAGAATAACATATCAGAGCGCTCGTACAACGTACATTACTACCTGATTCATGGCATCAAGCCCTCCCATTACCGCTAACAACCAAGCGATCTGCATGCCATTGCACCGACCCAGGTTAATGTATTCGGCATTCTCTCCCTGGTCTTCTGGGTGCTCACCCTGATAGTCTCCATCACATACGCAGCATTCATCCTGCGCGCCGATAATCGATAATAAGGGTGCGGGCGGCTCATGGCACTCATTGCACTGAGGCACCCGCCAGGCCATTCAGCTCGGCTACGCACCCCACATGGAAACACTGCACACCTCCGATAAAGCTGCAGGTCAGATTTATATTCCCTTCATCAACTGGAGCTTGCTGGCAGGTATTATTGCACTGGTCATCGGCATCTTCACCCTGCAGGCCATCTGGAAACACGAACGTGAAATACTTATGACACGCATCAGCTATGCTCGAAACCTCGTTCTTTCCCAGCCGCGAAATGCTCATCGCCATCCACATGCCCGGCATGGCACAATGGCGTGAAAAATTTTTTATCGGCATGGCGCGCAACGCTTCAAGTGCCATGGGGTTTTTAAAACACCCACCAACAGGGTAATTGAACTGGGCGCACAGGTAGAATTGTGATATTCAGAGAGCGCCACGCTCCTTCATCAAACCTGCCACTGCTTCCGCCAGCTTGCGATAACCTTGCGCATTAGGATGTACAGTATCTGACTTGAGTGTGCGACTCTTCAGAATCTCACTGAGCGCTGCTGACTCATACGGAATATTAAATTCCTGCGCAATTTTCTGGTAAAACTCCGGAGGTGACAACAACATCCCCACCTTGGGCACGCCTACCAGCACAACATCCACACCTTGTGCTCTCGCCAGGGTGATCATGGCACGAATATTCGCGGCCGCCTGCTTTTCACCCAGGTTACGCAGGAAATCATTCCCACCATGGCACAGAATCAACAACTTTGGCGCATGTTCATTCAACGCCCCCGGCAAACGCGCCAGCCCCGCCGATGTCACCTCACCCGGCACACCCGCCTTGATCACGGTACGCGAAATAAGCCCCTGCAATACCACCGGATAACTATCTTTTGCCTCGACACCGGTACCATACGTCAGGCTATCGCCAAACGCCAATACCACAGCGTCCTGTGGCAGGCGTGCCAACGTTGGATCATTCGTGCTGCATGCCGTAAGCCATACCACCAGCAGCGCGGCAATACCATATTTCAATTTAAAAACGATAGGTAGCACTGAGAAAGCTTACATTTTCTTCAATGAGCGTATATTCAACTTCAAGGCTGCTGCCGGCCGGGTTTGCGCCAAAATTAAACCCACCGCCCAGACCCACAACGGCACGCACGTCCGACGTATTCACCCGCGAGACATGTGCGCGGGCGATGCGCAGCTTTTCATTAAGCACACCCGCCCTGGCCTTTAAATAAAAGGTGCCCGGACTACGATAAGCGCCGTACATTGCCCAGGTTTGCACCGCAACCGTGCCATCAGCACCTTGCAGTGAATAATTGCCACGCAAGGCGGTTTCAGTGAACTCACCCTCGATGGCAAGCGAACCGATACGGGTCACACCCAACAAATAGCCTCCCATCACGCCGATATTGATTGCCGGATCCGGCGATGCCACGGCACCACCGCCAACATTCATATCTTCCTTGAGCAACATCATGCCACCCGTGATACCGACATACCATGGACTTTCTTCAGCATGCGCCGATGCAACGAGACCTGCCATCAATACCAGCGTCATAACGCCCTGCTTGAGTTTCATCACTCCCCCTACGTTGCTCGAAAAACCTGTCTGAATAGTATCACGATGCCTTAATTTTTTTGCCTGGCAATACCCAGCACTTTCCTGTCCAGCACCAGATTCAGCGTGAATCGCACACCAAAACCGCTAACATCCGTAGGAATGTGCGCCAACCCCCCCTTGTGATTACCTGCCGCAAGGTCAATATGCAACCAGGGCACACTTTCCTGCACAAAACGGCTCAGAAAACGCGCGGCGAGAATATGATCGGCTTCACCTGCCAGCACACATTGTTTGACGTCAGCAATCTCACTTTCAAGTTCCTTGTCGTAATCACTGTCGGTGGGAAACGGCCACACCCGTTCACCGCTATTACGTCCCGCTTCGATAACATCAAACACCAGCGCGTCGCGATTGGTAAAGGCACCACTGTAACGCGTACCCAACGCATAGACGCACGTACCCGTTAGCGTGGCATAGTCAACTATCAAATCAGGACGCTCGGCACTGGCCATCACCAGCGTATCAGCAAGCACCATGCGACCTTCCGCGTCGGTATGCACAATCTCGATGGTCACGCCATTGCTGGCCGTCACCACATCATTTTGTTTGTAGGCCTTGGGGCCAATGTGATTTTGCGCCAGCGCCAACCAGCAGTGAACGGAAAAATCCACCTTGAGGCGCGTCAATGCCAGCAACGTCCCCAGCGCCACGGCACTGCCTTCCATATCTTCGTGCATACCAAACATGCTTTTGGCAGGCTTGAGATTGTTACCTCCGGTATCGTAGCAAATACCCTTGCCCACTAAACTGAGACGCCGCTTGGTCACTGCCTTGGCCGCAACGCGCGCTTTGGGCGGGTGATAGCACAACTGCACAATACCGGCGTCGTCATCTGCACTGCCCTGCGCCACGGCAAGAAACGCGCCTGCCTTTTGCCGCCGCAACGCCTTGCTGTCAAAAAAATGCATGTTCCAGCCATGCTGTTCCGCCAGCTCGGCAATCCGCTGACGATACAGGGCCGGGGTCAACTCGTTGGGCGGCAGGCTGGTGAGATAACGCGCCAGATTATTACCTTCAGCTTCGGCAAAAGTACGTTCCAGGTCTACCCCGACAACGCCATACACGTGAAGCGCCGCCAGTCGTTTGGGCTTGGGCGGCTTGCTTTTGAAGCTGGGCATGGCAAATATCCCTGCCATTAATGCGGCCACTATGGCCTCCATGATACGCGACGTTGTCACCCCCTCGGGAACCTTGTCCAACCCAGGCAGTAACAGCATGATTTCAGAGGGATTATAGCTAAGATGTGCGCTGCACAGCTTGCGCGCCAGACTGAGCAAATCAAAGGCCGAAATGTCCGGCTTGACGCATGCCAGCGTCACATGACTGCCACTCGCATTGGGTAAATCGGTGATCAGGGGCGTCAGATCATCCTTGTCTTTCTGCTGCTTCCAACGCTGTTTGAGCACGTCGGCATAGGGCCATGCATTGTCGGGCGCGGGCCAGCTGACACCTGTTGCTGTTTCGAGCAAAATAATGATTATATGCCCCTGAGCATCCATAAGTGCCGCTTTGGGAAGGGTTGAATATTGTTTTACCTTGAATTTCGTCACCTGATTACCCTCTGAAAAGTATGGTTTACCTTGACCTATTTCTCTAAAAAACAGATCATATTCGCTTTGAGGCATCCGGGAAACCGCCGCAAGGGGGGTTTTTGGATCGAAAAGGCCATGCAGGATCGGCACTTTTCTTTAAAAACAGCGCATCATATGCACCTGGTTTTTTAATGATTTAACCAAAAATATTATGCTGCAAGACCGCGAAGCCTTGTTTATTCACTTTATTCAGGTACCACACATGAGGAGTCCCATGAAGCCCGCCGACAAAAAACGGGTGTTGCGCGAAATGCTGTTTGCGCGGCGCTTTGAAGAGCGCTGCTATGAAGCTTACGTAGAGCGCAAGATCGGTGGATTTCTCCACCTTTACCCAGGCCAGGAGGCCTGTGCACAAGGCGTCATGGAAGCCGCACGCCCAGGACACGACTATGTTATCACGGGTTACCGTGATCATATCCACGCAATCAAGTGTGGCGCTGATCCCAAGGCCGTCATGGCCGAACTGTATGGCAAGGAAACCGGCTCCAGCAAGGGGCGTGGCGGTTCGATGCACATCTTTGATGTGGAACACCACATGATGGGTGGTTACGCTCTAGTGGGTGGCCCGTTCCCGCTCGCCGCCGGCATCGCCAAAGGCTTGAAGATGAAAGGCTCGGATGCGATTTCGATCTGCTTCCTCGGTGACGCCGCCAACAATCAGGGCACCTTCCATGAAACCATGAACATGGCCAAATTGTGGAATCTGCCAGTACTGTTCGTCTGCGAAAACAATCTGTACGGTATTGGTACACGCATTGACCGCTCAACGGCAGTCATCGAGCAATACAAACGCGTCAGTGGTTACGGTATTCCTGCAGCGCAGGTTGATGGTCAGGACGTAGAAATTGTCTATGATGCCGCCAAAATTGCCGTGGATCATGTACGCTCCGGCAAAGGCCCCTACTTTCTGGAGCTGATGACCTACCGTTATCGCGGCCATTCGATGTCTGACTCCAATGCCTATCGTGCCAAGGATGAAGAGCGCATGTGGAGCAAGCGCGACCCGATTATTCTGTTACGCGACCGCCTGATTAAAGCCGGTACAATTACGCTGGACGATTACAAAACCATGGACACCGAAATCCTCGACCAGATCGAAAACCAGATTATTAAATTTGCTGAAGACTCACCCGAGCCTGTGGTCACAGAACTGGAAAAATATGTACTCGCCGAAAATGACCCTTATGTGCATCCTCATAGCAGCAGAGGTACACACTAATGGCGACCATGATGTATTGGGAAGCACTGCAACGTGCCCATGATGAAGAGTTGGCGCGTGACCCCTTGGTGATCGTCATGGGCGAAGACATTGGCGTAGCAGGTGGCACATACAAGGCCACCAAGGGCCTGTACGACAAATACGGCCCCGAACGGATTATGGACACACCCATTTCCGAAAACGGTTTTACGGGCCTGGGCATCGGCGCGTCATTTATTGGCATACGGCCCATCATTGAATTGATGTCGGTCAACTTTGCCTGGCTGGCAATGGATCAGATCTTCAACTCCGCCGCCAAAGTACGCTACATGTCAGGCGGCCAGCTCACGGCACCGGTGGTGATTCGCTCCCCGGGCGGCACCGCGCACCAGCTGGGTGCACAGCACTCGGCACGCATGGAAAAGGTATTCATGGGCGTCGCGGGCTTACGCGTCGTCACACCATCCAATGCACGGCAAGCCTATGGCCTGCTGAAATCAGCCGTACGCTGCGATGACCCGGTGTTCATCTACGAACACGAGCTCATGTACAACATGAAGAGTGACGTACCCGACGGTGAATACTTTCATCCGCTGGAAGGCTCTGAAATTGCGCGCGCGGGCCGTGACATTACCTTGTTCGGCTATAACATTTCCGTGCATTGGTGCCTGCAGGCCGCCGAGATTCTCGCCGCACAGCATGGCATTGACTGTGAAGTGGTAGACCTGTTCTCGCTGAGCCCGCTGGATCGTGCCGGTATCAAGGCATCCGTCAGCAAAACCCACCGCGCCCTGATTGCTGAAGAAGCTGAAGCCGCGGTGGGTGTTGGCTCGGAAGTCATGGCCATCATCAACGAAGAATGTTTCTTTGAACTGGATGCGGCACCGGTGCGTGTGTCTGCGAAAAACGTCCCCATCCCCTATAACCACACCCTGGAAAAAGCCGCCGTGCCAAGCTCGAAAGATATCGTGCACGCTGTGTTAAAGATGCTTGATCACTCCCAGCATCCTACCTCCCGCGACACCAGTACATCCCTGCACGTTGGAAAATCATAATGGCCGAACCCTATGCAGTAAAGATGCCCCAGCTTTCCGACACCATGACCGAAGGCGTGATCGTCAGCTGGGAAAAAAAGATTGGCGATAAAATCGAGCGCGGCGACATTGTCGCTACCGTTGAAACCGACAAGGCCATTATGGACGTGGAAGTATTCCGCGACGGTTATTTGTCAGGCCCGCTGATTGCCCCGGACAACATCGTGCCGGTGGGTGGAGCCATGGCCTATATCGTTGCCAGCGCCGCTGATGTCGTCACCGGCACGGCCGCCGCATCGGCACCTCGTGCAACGCCGGTCGCCGCCGCATCACCTGCCACACCGCAACCTGCCACCGCCACTGAACCGGCAGGCGCACTTCACACCATCAAGATGCCGCAGCTTTCCGACACCATGACCGAAGGCGTCATGGTGAGCTGGAGCAAAAAACCGGGCGATAAAATCGAACGTGGCGACATTGTGGCACAGGTTGAAACCGACAAGGCCATCATGGATGTCGAAGTGTTCCGTGATGGTTATTTGTCTGGCCCGATGGCCGCTGTGGACAGCGTTGTCGCCGTAGGTGGTGCACTCGCGTATCTGGTAGAAAAATCGGAACAGGTCGTTACCGAAACCAGCCTCACCAGCAGCACGCAACCCACACACCCTACCGCCAGCTCCACCGCGACAGGCACCACACCACCACTCACCTTGCATCATCACAACACCGGCACAGTGCACATGGATGCACAAGCGCCGTCATCACGGCCCGACAATAAACACGCCACACCTTACGCACGTAAACTGGCAGGCGCATTACACGTTAATCTCAACAACCTGCGCGGCAGCGGGCCTGCCGGTGTTATCGTTGGCCAGGATGTGTTGCACGCCCAACCCATCGACCGACCGACCGAAATCGCACGTCAGCCTGCGGCACATGCCATGCCGGAAATTCAGGTGCCCGGTCATGGTCGCGCCATGAATGCCATGGAGCGTGCGGTCAGCCACTCCATGACCGCCTCATTGACCATGCCGACATTCCACGTGACTGTCAACGCCAAACCCGACACCTTAATCAAGGCATCAAAGAAAAAAGGCGTGTCACTCACCGTTGCCATCGCCAAGGCCTGCGCCCTGTCCATGAAAAAACACCCCACCCTCAACTGGGCCTACCAACCAGTGGATAAACTGGTGGAACGCAATGTGGTGGACATCGGCATGGCTGTCTCTGCCGAGGGCGGTGGATTGGTCGTACCGGTGCTGCGTCATTGCGAATCACGCAGTCTGGAAGAGCTGGATGCGTCGTGGAAAGATCTGGTCGCGCGCGCCCGCGTGCGTCGCCTCAAACCCGAAGAATATGCCAACCCAACCTTCATGGTATCCAACATGGGCATGCTGGGCGTGAGTTACTTTGACGCCATTCCCACACCGGGCACGGCCGCGATTCTGGCCATTTCTTCGGCGGGCGCACAGGGCATGCCGCTCACCATCACGGCCGATCATCGGGTCGCCAACGGCGCCGAGGTTGCGATGTATCTCAATACCCTGAAGCAGCATATCGAAAACCCGGAGGAATGGATGGGGCCCACTGGACCGGCTATCCCCGAAGGCAAATGGGACTATGACGTCGTCGTGATCGGTGGCGGCCCGGGGGGCGAAGATTGCGCCCGCGAACTGGCCGAACACGGCATCAAGGTCGCCATGATCAACGACTCGCCGTTACCCGGCGGCGAATGCCTGTGGCGCGGCTGCATCCCTTCCAAAGCCTGGCGTGCCGCCGCTGACCGCATGCGCGACCGCGCCCACGACGCCCATCTGGGCGTGGAAGGCACCACCCAAGCCAAACTTAACTGGGATGCGCTGGAAAAAACCCGCCGCCATATCCTCGAAACCCGTGGCGAGATGGCGTTAAAAACGGATACCGGCGTGAAAATCAAGGTGATCCAGGGATTTGCCTGGTTTGAAAGCGACCACCGCATTTTTGTCGACACCTCCGGCAACAGCACAGATCCACATGCACGTGCCCTGTTAGGCGACTCCTCAAAAGGCGAACATATCAGCTTCGGCTGTGCCGTGATTGCCACGGGCGCCCCACCCTTTGTACCACCGATTCCAGGTGCAGATACCGGACTGAAGAGTGGCGGCGTCCTGACCTCCGACACCGTCTGGAGCCTCGCCAAAACCCCCAAGCGCCTTGGCATCATTGGCGGTGGCGCCATTGGCCTGGAAATGGCACAGATCTTTCAGGACTTCGGCACCGAAGTGGTGTTGCTGGAAGGTCGTGACCGCATCCTTGCCGAAGTCGAACCCGAGATCGCCAAAAATCTCACCACCCTTCTGGGCAATGATCCGCGCCTGACCATCTACACCTCCGTCAAAATCCAGCAGATCAAGGGCAAGGCGGGTGACATGACCATCACCTATCACGATACGCAGGGCGCCGCACAGACCTTTAACTGCGATTACGTGCTCATGGCGACCGGCAAGCGCCCCGCCCTCGCTCCGCTGAAACTGGAAGCCGCAGGCGTGGTCGTTGCGGATCACGTCATCAAGGCCGATACGCGTGGCCGTAGCAGCGTACCGCACATCTTCGCCGTGGGCGACGTGGTGGGCGGCTACATGCTGGCGCATACCGCCGGCCAGCAGGGCCGTGTCGCGGCATCCACCATACTGGGTGAAGATGCAAAGTACGATCAGGACAAGGATTGCGGCGTGATCTTCACCCGCCCCCAGGCCGCGTTTGTCGGCCTGTCGGTGGATCAGGCCAAGGCACGCGGCATTGACGCCGCTGAAGTAAAAATGCCCATGAGCATCGACGCCAAGGCCATGATCACCGCCGAAACTCAGGGCCTGATCAAAATCGTCGCCGACAAGGCCAGCCGCCGCATCATCGGCGTGCACTTCCTCGCCGACCATGCTGACACCCTGATTGGCGAAGCCGTCATGATGGTCTCCGGCAACATGACCCTGTCGCAGGTGGCGCACGCCATTCACCCACACCCGACCCAGACCGAAATGTTTGGCGAAATGGCACGGCGGCTGTTGTCACGGTTACGACGCAGCCAGAAAGTGGCGGGCAAATAGCAACCCCAGGTAGCGACAACACGCGTGTCGCTACCTGAGCACCGCTTGATGCAGCGCTGAAACTCAAGGTCTTCTGCCCGTATGCCGACATAAAACCGGACGCTCTGTTTTTCATGGGCCCGGCCAACTCATTGAGGTACCCCATGCATGCACGTTGCTGTCCACGGATTCTTTTGTCCGTCCTGCTGGTCGCCTTGGCCACCGGCTGTGCCAGCACAGAAAAAAGATCAGAACCCGTTGACACCTTTATCAAAAACTCCCAGAAAGCCGGCACTACCCTCAAGGAAGGCGCGGCAACCGCCGTAGAACGCATTAAAGAAGGTGCGGCTTCAGCATCCGAAAGCATCTCAAAAACATTGAAAAAATAACCGCTGCTGGCCAGGGTTCATTAACCAGACCCCAATAATGTGATACCGTTCACATTATTCATGGTAAATATGCGGTATAAAAGGGTTAGGAGCAAAACGGGAATCCGGTATGAACATGAAGTCCATCACCTTGTTTGTCATGATGCTGACCAGCCTGTGGGCGGTGTCGGCACAGGCGGACCTTTATGCCTATACCGATGAGCACGGCATTCTGAACATCACCAACGTACCCAGCACCGATGCGCGCTACAAACTGCTGCGCAAGGAATCCAATGGCCGCATCTGGAAAAATTCCGTCAAAACATCAAGCTCGGGCACACGGCGCTCCTATAAAAAAACGGCCGGCCTTGACAGCATCGTGCAACAGGCCGCGCAAGCCAACAAGGTAGATGCCGCGCTGGTACACGCCGTCATCCACGTTGAATCCGGTTTTAATCCCCATGCAGTATCCCCCAAAGGCGCCTCCGGCCTGATGCAGCTCATGCCCGCAACGGCACGCCGCTATGGCGTGCAGGACATCTTCGACCCCGAAGAAAACATCGGTGCCGGTGTGCGTTACCTGAAAGACCTGCTGAAAATGTTCAACAACAACCAGCGCCTTGCCCTGGCCGCGTACAATGCCGGCGAAAACTCCGTGCTGCGCTTCGGTGGCATTCCACCCTACCCCGAAACCACCCAATACGTCACCAAGGTATTAAGCATGCACACCCGCTACCGTAAAAGTGGTTAGCACTATACCTCATCCAACCCATAACTGACACTCACCACCTCGTACATGACCGAACCCTGGGGCGTCTCCACCACCACCTCCTCGTCCACACCCTTTTTCAACAATGCACGCGCCAATGGTGAATCAACACTGATACAACCCTTATGTAAATCCAGCTCATCTGCACCGACAATGCGATACGCCACCTCCGTGCCCTGCACATCCGCCAGACGCACCCATGCACCGAAAAAAATACGCGACTGATCATGCGGCGACTCGCGCACCACCTGCAGATCGGGCAAACGTTTTTGTAAATACCGCACACGCCGGTCAATCTCCCGCAACTCTTTTTTGCGATAAATATATTCCGCGTTCTCCGAACGATCCCCCTCTGCTGCTGCCGCTGACAACGCGGTTACAACCTCGGCACGCCTTTTCCATAACCCCGCCAGCTCATCCTGTAACCGCTGATAGCCCGCCACCGTAATGTAGGGTGCACTTTTGGGCGGGGGTGGTCGGTAACGTCCCATATCATGATCCTGAAAGTTAAGATTAATAATATCAACGCCGTCGAGCAACCTCTTGACAGCCTGATCCGCCAATCTGTACAGCTCGCACACGATCGCGTCGCTCAGGAATATAGTGGTCAAGTAAACTTGTACATCAAGACAGAAAATATTTCACGCCGCTTTTTCAGCTGCATTAGGCGATAGGTCATTATTATAACTATGGCCTCTCGCTGAATTGTAATGCTGAATAATATATTTCAACATATCTGTTTCTGCTTGCTCATACGTTGAATAAAAATCCTTTGGTATCCATGGCGCCCGCCAGGGAGAGCGACGCGAAAGCGAGCGGTGGCAGGCAACCCCCGGATAGCCGAGATTTCCCTGTGTTGTCGAAATGTGTGCGATAGCCCACGTGTAGACAACATGGGGAAACAACGACAGGCGTAGCGGCATTGTAGTCGCCATGACGCGCTGCGTAGTCGCGTGTCGTGGCGGACGCAGGCCTGTCCGGGCGCCGAAGGCATACTTGTCGCTGAGCGCAGTCATTTTGGGGACTGGGATGTCCCAAAATGGTTCACGAGCACGGCGACACACTTTCAATGGTTTCCTTCTTTTGTTGTCGTGGTTTTCACGAACGATGCGGTTCCTTCGTCACCGCATCCTACGGGCTGAAAAATCGTCAGCATAGTAAGCCGGTTGCATATGGACAGTATTATATGGACAGTATTATTTAATGTAATCGCCGGTCGATCCATTACATTGAGCGCAAACCAAGCAACTGGATTCCAGTTTGCTCCTTGCTGAACATCAACCGACTGCAACACGGTGCTACTGAAGATCGGACTCATCATGCCGAACTCTCCGGCAGTCAACTCACGTAATCCAAGCGGATCAGTGTAATTGACGGGATTATTCCCTACATACGCATAGAGATTGATCCCGCCGTTCAACCCAATCGGATCGCGCTGCGTGAACCGTCCAATGGCGGGGTCATAATACCGCGCCCTATAGTAAATCAACCCTGTCTCGTCCGGTTCTCTGCCGGCGTAGCCGTATTGGGCCGTTTGCGGGACGGTGCCTGTGAGTTTGTTGCCCCACGCATCGAAACGCTGGGTCTGTGTCGTGGTGTTCTGGTTGTTGCTCAGGCCGACGACGCCGCCTAATCCGTCCTGATGATAGTAATCGGCCTGGCCGTAACTGTTGCTGGCGGTGATGGTGAGGCGGCTTAGCGTGTCGTAGGCATAGTCGTACGTTCCGGGTTCCTCCAAAAGGGCGTCAATACGCTATTGGGCTGTATTTTTAACAGCTACTGCGCTATATTGCAAACAGCTCAGCAGAAACGAGGGTTTATAGTGAGCGCACATTCAGCATCGGCAATAAACGATATGGCGTTCTCGGAACGACTCGGACAGCTACGCAAAGAGCGGGGATTGACCCAGCAGGGCCTCGCTGATCTGGCAGGCGTGCATCTCACGCAAATACAGCGTTATGAGGCGGGCACGGCCCAGCCCACGCTGGATGTCATGAAGAAGCTGGCTATTGCGCTGACCGCCAGCACCGACTGGCTGCTGTTCGAGGAAAATGAGCGCGGGCCGAACGACGAATTGAAGCTACAGTTCGAGGCCGTCCGCCAATTTGACGAGGAAGACCGGAAGACGGCGCTGGAGGTTTTGGAGGGTCTGATTTTGAAGCATCAGGCCAAGCGGATGGTGCAGCGATCTCAAAGCCAGACGGCTACAAGGGAGACCGCGAAAGCGGCTCAAGGTGGCGGTTGAAAAAGAGGCATCAAAATGAACCACGGCGCCGGAACAAGGCCATTTAATAACGCAGAGGTTTAACGTATGGAACAGATCGTCAATCTACACATCGAGCATCTGCCGGAAGGCGTCTACTTGGCGACATCGGACGATATTCCCGGACTGGTGGCCCAAGGGCGCACCGTGACCGAGACCTTGGAGATCGCCCGCGATGTGGCCAAGAAACTTTTGGAAGCCCAGGCCGAGCGCCAGGGGGCTATTCATCTCAAACAAGCCGGGGATTCCTTCGACTATCCGCTGGTGGTGAGCGGCTAATGGGACGACTGGCAGGCTTTCGTTACCGCGAGATCGTCAAGCGATTAAAACAATTGGGATTTGAGTTCGACCGCCAAGCGGCGGGCAGCCATGAAATCTGGTTTAACGCAATCACCAACCGTTACACCACCATTCCCAACCATCCCGGCGATATGCCGGAAGGCACGCTCAGGGCCATTCTCAAACAGGCAGGCATCGAGACGGAGGAGTTTTTGAGGAAGTAATGACAAGCCCCGCTAATCGAGAAATTATTGTTGGCGGCGAACAGAGTATCTACGGGCTGTCCCAATAGGTGTATTGGGTGGTGTTGCCGTTGGCGGCGGTGACGCTCTTGACCCTAATGTTTTGTGGGGTCGGTGGTTGGGTGAGGGTGAGGGTGAGGGTGAGGTCGTACCGGTAGGCCCAGGACTTGTTGAGGGCATCGGTATCTTTCAACTTGCGACCGAAGTCGTCGTAGACATGATAAATCGCACCGGGAAATTCTAAGCGCAGCTGTCTGGTTATGGTGGTAGTGTACTGCCAAAAAGAATGATGT
>JAHFRW010000010.1 GCA_023266055.1 Gammaproteobacteria bacterium
CCGCTGGTGAAGAACACTGCACGAGAAGCCGCCCACACCACCAGATGGCGGGAAGCGCGCTGCCGCCAGAATCTTGCCCGCACACCCAACCGAATCAAAACCTGATGAGCGCTCTAACGTTTGAGTTAAGAGGCACGCCAACGATGAAGCCGGAGCAATGCGCCACCCGTGATGAAAATCATGCCCTTGAAATGCCTCGACAAGGCGTGTCCTTCTTGAACGATATGTTAGGCTTGGGAAGACGCTGAATAAGACGCACCCGCCCAGCCAAACTTTGAGTAACATTAACCGGCTGACGCAACCCGCCTACCAACACCTGGGGGCAACGTTAGCACGCCGGAGTGTAACCCGTAAAGCACACGACTATGCCCCGTAAAACCTGAGAACGCTTTGCCCATAACATTGGCTTGCGCCGCGCCCGGCTGGGATAACCACACCCGAGTCGTTAGGCCGGGGAAGATGTTGCACAAAACGCACCCGCCACTAAAACCTTCAACAACATTAACCGGCTGACGCAACCTCGCTTGCCAACACCTGGGAACAACGTTAGCGCGCCGGAGAGTGACCCGTAAAGCAGGCGGCTATGCCCCGCAAAACCGGGAACGCTTCGCAGCCAACCCCCGGCTTGCGCCACGCCCGGCCGGGATAACCACACCCGAGGGGCAACCCCGAAAGCCGGGGAAACCGCTTCATTCGCACCTTACCATGGCGTGGCGCAAACGGATAATGCGACAGCGTGAAATCTACCCGCGACCCCAGCGTCTACTCTCGGGTTGCATTCCATGGCTGGGTAAACACTAAAGCTCAGTGGGCAACGAAGTAAACACTTGGCCTGGAGGCCCCTACTTTTGGTCAGGCTCACTTGCACCTGCTTTCTGCGCGTTACCCACACACTAAAAAGTGAATGCGCTTTTCAGGATGCCTAACGTAAAGTTGAGGGGCGCGCCGCTTTTGGCGCACCCCTCTCGAACGCCATGTTATGCCGCAAAAGCCTAAAATATACTAATAAGCCTACAAGTCAGGCCAGATAAATGGCCTGCTACATTTTTTGGCGAAGACGTAGTGTTATAGATAATATCTACATTTTTTCCCGCAATATAATTGGCTAATGCCGACGAAAATAACTCTTTATCGTCCATGTTGATGTACAGCCTATTAGAGTTACAAACAGCGGGTAACGTCTGGTTTATTTGGACTAAATACGCATCACTATCCAATCTGCTTTGTGCATATACTTTAGTAATGGTAACGCCATATAACACCTCGGCCTGCGACAGGCTTGGCACTAATATTGAAATTATGCATAACACCAATCTCTTCATAAGAGTCTCTCCTAGATTCAACGCATAAAGATTAACTCGAGCGCAATGTTAGGCTCTTGAGGGACCCAACAAACGCGCAGATTGAAAAAGATTCATTTAAAAAATAAGCAACCAGGTGACTTTCTGTTGCCGAAGTCAAAGTATGTTGGCTTTGAGCCGTCTCTTTATAACTATCTTGGCACTCCACCATGTTTCAAAAAAACATGGGTGATCCGTTCGGAGCTGTGCTGGGGGTGTCATGTATCTTTCCACGTAGTCACAATGCTTCCAGATACCGCACTTTTAGCCAGCCATTATTCTGCCAGCTTACCTGAAGAATGGCCCAGCACTAATTCAAAAGTTTTTCAATAGCATACCCCCTTTCTTTCTGGCCTAACGTTTGAATTAAGGGGCACGCCAACAATGAAGCCGGAACAACGCGCCACCCGTGATGAAAATCATGCTCTTGAAATGCCTCGACACGGCGTGTCCTTCTTGAATGAGTCGTTAGGCCGGGGAAGATGTTGTACAAGACGCACCCGCCTAATCAAAACCTTGAACAACATTAACCGGCTGACGCAAACACACTTACCAACACCTGGGAACAACGTTAGCACGCCGGAGAGTGACCCGTAAAGCAGGCGGCTATGCCCCGCAAAACCGGGGAACGCTTTGCCCCCAACCCCCGGCTTGCGCCGCGCCCGGCGGGGATAACCATACCGAGGGGGTAACCCAAAAGCTGGGGAAACTGCTTCACTCGCATCTTACCATGGCGTGGCGCAAACGGATAATGCGACAACGTGAGATCTGCCCGCGACCCCGGCACCTACTCTCTGGGCGTACTCAATGGCTGGGGAAAACCAAAGCTCAGCGAGCAACGAAGCCCGCACTTGGCCTGGAGGCCCCTACTTTTGGTCAAATATTCCTTCACCCGCTTTGAAGGATGTTACCCACACACACCAAAAAATGAATGTGCTTTTCAGGAGGCCTAACGTGAATTCGCGATAACTTTACTGCCTTTATTTATCAGGCAGAGCCTCAAATTCCTTTCTCTTATTTTCAAACCATTCATTCATCGCCTTCGGATTTTTCATAAGCTCTTGCATTTCATTCATGGCTTTAAGATGTGCGCCATCCTTTTTATGAAACATTTCCATGGCATGTTGTTTGCTCATTCCAGCAATCTCGTCAAATGAGTTTGCATGAAATTTTTCGCCACAAGCCCCACCGAGTTGTTTGCAGGTCATTGTCTTCATATTTTCCTCCGTTGATGAAATTTGACACGCCTAACGCAAAGCTAAGCGGCGGCGCAGCCGTCCGCTTGAGCGCCGGGTTAGGAGCGCTATGGGGACACTTGAGTATCAATCGGTTTCTCATAATCAACTCGCTGCCCGAGATTCTTATCGACGATTGCAATTCCCCATTTCATCGCCACCGTGTCAATAACTGCATTTATGACATACTCTTGGCCTGCCTGTGCTTGGAACCAACGTGTGATTTCCCCACCAGTATAGCCATCCTTATGTAGAGCCACAGTAATTGAATGTTCACCGGGCGAAAGCTCACACCTTTCAATGATGTCCAAGGGACCACGCCGCTTACCATTAAGAGTTGTAATCACAATATCGCTATGTATAGAACTTTTATTGATGACTGCCATTTCCGAGGGTTTCAACAATTCGCTGCCGGGGCTTCTGTAGACAGTAGCGCAACCAGAAATCATTAGAGATAAAATGATACCGACGACGATCTGTAGTACGTGATGGTTCATATCTCTCCTAACGTACAAGTTGAGCGGCGCGCGGCTTCATGCGCGTCCGCTCGAACGCAAAGTTAGCCGTGTTACTTGACGCGCTGGAAGAATGCAAGGTTGGCTGAGCCTTCTTCAATTTTCTCTAGGTAGGAGAGACAGGCTGGAGCGAACGGGCCAGTGCCCCACTTGGCGCACAACTCAGCCGCCCGGGACTGGCTAGTAGCAAAGACAACATCGACATAGGTGTCGTTTGCACCGCGCAGCACTGCATGGCCCAAAAACCCGTCTTCAGTTGAATAGAGACCTTCTACCATTGCGTCAACGGCTGTGAAAAGCTCGGATTCGGAAACACCGTGTTTGAGCTTGAACGTCGAGAACTCCATGCCGCCAAAAGCAGGAATATTTGTAAGTGGGTTGAGTTGCATAATTTCTCCTTGAGTGTTGTTGAGGGTTCGCTAAGTCTACCAAGCCCCTACTGACACCGTCATGTCAGCAGCTTGAGACGGCTAACGTTCGCCATTTATTTTTTACGCTGCATATTGTGCATGAACTTCTCGTTGATTTGCGCCTTCTTTGCTGCTTGCTTTGATGAAATATTTCTTTTTCTCATGATGTCGAAATAGAACTCTTTTTCCCATTCAGTAATCCAACCACGGTCAAAAGCATGTTGTATTGCCTCTGCATTTAGTGATTTTTCTGTGTCCTTTCGGACCCGCTTAACTGCTTGGAATATCTTGTCCGACGGTAGACCGATGAACTTCTTTACACAGCAGTTACCAACAACTGCTGTATTTCTATTGGCCTTGTTCCGTAGCACACAGATTTCAATTATTGGGAAATGCCCACAAAGGCAAGTGTCTGGTTCTTCGGATTCGTATACCTCTTCAAGCGCCCATTCCAACTTTGCGGCGTCCCATACTTTCGCCTCGGAGCGGGCCACAATCTCTTTTGTAAGTTGGTACTCGGACATGTTTTAAATGGCTAACGTAAAGTTGAGGGGCGCGCGGCTTTTGGCGCGTCCCGCTCGAACGCCATGTTAGGTTTAGTACTCAAGCAACTTACCATGTTGCTTTGTAAGGCACCCACATGCTGGTGTTGCGGCATTAGTTTGCGCCCTGTACTGCTTGCTTGAAGTCTTCCCATACAGAGGGCTCCCAGTCGCGATCCACGAATTCGGTTTGAAGCGGTTTTTTGCTCACGATGGTGATGGTGTATTGAGAAGCCGATTCATCCGTGGGTTGAATAAAGAATCCCACCACTTTTCCTGCCGTCCCATTGACGACTTGGGATTTGATAACACCAGAAGGTTTGTGACTTTCAACGATTTTCATATCAGTGCTCATAGCCACGGTTGCCGCACGCCATATCTGTTCGTAGCTCTTGCCGCTAACGGAAAAGCTTTTGCCTTTACCGTTGCTAAGCTGCAGGCTATCTGTGCTTACGCAGGCGGACAAATACAGGCTTAACAGCAAAGTTAAGATGATCTTCATATTGTCTCCCCTTGTCATTTGCGCATATCTGGCTTTGGTTGTGCGCCAGAACACCTGAATATGATGACCTTGCTCTGGTTGCAGCTAGGTGTCAGCTGAACATTGCCCACATAGCGAGCCTTGACGTTGCCAAGCCCTTCATGTCGAATCGAATATTGATCTTTACCACCACATGCTTCATCTATGGCAGCAAGAGCCTGATTCCTTCTTGCCTGAACAAGGGAAGATAGTCCTGCATCACAGTAGTTAACGTCACCAGTTGGCTTGGTGATCTTCTTCTTGTTGGCGAAAAGCTCCTTCACCTCGGATGGTGTAAGCATAGTTGGAATAGTACCCTCGGCGGTCATATTTGCCTGTTCCTCCGGAGTATATATATAGGCTTTGGCGGCGTTGCTGCTGAACATTCCGCCGCCCGCATTTGGATCAATTGCACAGCCGACAAGTGCGATTGCTGTGGAAATAATTATTGTGATTTGTTTCTTCATGCTGCTTCCTCTTTGGTGAAAAAATAAAACCTAACGTAGAGCTAAGCGGCGGCGCAGCCGTCCGCTTGAGCGCCGGGTTAGAACGCGGGGGTGCAGTGGATGATGAATATGAAAAGGACCCTGCACCTGACGCCTCCGCTGTTTTTCAAACCCTTGAGGGGACTACTGTACTCGAACCTTTTACCGGTGAACAGAGCCCGTGAATGGGCTTTACCTGATGCGGTTGAAAAAACGCCTGCTCTGGGCGACACGGCCTGAAAGGATCTTCATGGCCCCACTAAAGACCACGCCCCCGCGAAACCCTTTGCGGCAGAACAGAACGGGCGCCGCGGGTGAAGAACTCTGCACGAGAAGCTGCCCGTACCCCTGGAGGGTGGGGAGCGTGATGACACCAGAATCTGGCCCACACACTCAACCGAATCAAAGCCTGATGAGCGCTCTAACGTAAAGTTGAGCGGCGCGCCGCTTCTGGCGCGTCCCGCTCGAACGCCATGTTGGGCACTTATGTTAATTACTCAGACCACAGCACATCATATTTAGGAACCATTTTTTCAAGCACGCGTTGGCGCAACGCATCGCATTCTGCGGTGTATTCTGCGAGCCAAAGAAGAGTGGTGCCGCCAGTGTTAAACCCGGCGACCTCCCAATTTCTCTCCGGGAGGTTTATTTTTCTGAGGCTCCCGACGGCACAGTGGCAATCTTTGTGTGCCCAATCCTTTTCCAATGCCTCGTTGATAACTTTAAGTAGTTGCTGCTCCGAAAGTAGATCTTTTGCCATACGGTACTCCCTTTGTTTGTGTTCTGATTTGCGTACGTCCCCTGGGGCCCAACGTAACGAAGTTGAGCGACGCTTGCAGCACAGAGTGCCGGGGAAATATAAAACGCTTCCCTGCAAGTGTTCGCTCGAACGCAGGGTTGGACGTGAAAGGGGGTGCGCCAAGGGGATGTCCTCGTGAACGAATTTTTTCGGCCCGGAGTCTACCCCGCCCCGCTGACCCCTCGGTGAGTTATCCGGGGCGAAGCGTCGGTACCGCTCGTTCGCATTAACGAACGTTATGCGACGGCGCGTACGACGCTTCGCTCTTTTAACATATTTTGACCCCTTTGTCCAGTGTGGCGTGTTTACTTGGCTCATATCATCCGCTGATACGGGTCAACGAAGGCGCCGCACCCCCTATCGCGACCAACGCAAAGCTAAGCGGCGGCGTAGCCGTCCGCTTGAGCGCCGGGTTAGAACGCGGGGGGGCAGTGGATGATGAACATGAAAAGAACCCTGCACCTGACGCCTCCGCTGTTTTTCAAACCCTTGAGGGGACTACTGTACTCGAACTGTTTACCATTGAACAGAACCCGTGAACGGGCTTTACCTGATGCGGTTGAAAAAACGCCTGCTCTGGGCGACACGGCCCGAAAGGATCTTCATGGCCCCACTAAGGACCACGCCCTCGCGAAACCCTTTGCGGCATCACAGAACGGGCACCGCGGGTGAAGAACACTGCACGAGAAACTGCCCGCACCCCTGGAGGGTGGGAAGCGCGATGCCGCCAGAATCTTGCCTACACACTCAACCGAGTCAAAACCTGATGAGCGCTCTAACTAGAAGTAGACCCCAATAAAATACCTAAAATTATATCAGACAGGTGTCTAAAGCTGGATTTAACTATATTTTTTATTTAAAATCAATGGTAATCTTGTTTTATGAGCGATAACCCTCATTTTTTAATACACCTTCGGTTTTATTTATGCCACACACTCAAAATCCACCTAAACTATTAGAGCAAGTCCAGGCGAAACTCCGGGTAAAACATTACAGTATCCGCACCGAGCGTACTTACCTCGACTGGGCGAGGCGCTATATTTTGTTTCATCACCAAAAGCACCCAGCGAAGATGGGGGCGCAGAACAACTTAAGGGTCAAGTTTTGACATCATTCATTATGGAAATACGCATAAATCCAAGTGTATTATTCAACGGTGTGTTTGATGATAAAAGGTGGACGGTGATGAATAATGTCAAGACTGACCCTAATGTTTTTTCGGCACCTTGCGCACCCTCGCTACGAGGCTAATGTAAAATCTGGGATAATGCGGGAGATATCATGATCTTCAAACAATTATTCGAACCCAATTCATCAAGCTACACTTACCTGCTGGGTTGTCGTGACAGCGGGCAAGCGGTGCTCATTGACCCGGTACTGGAAACGGTAGAGCGGGATCAGCGTGTTATACAGGAACTCGGGCTGAAGCTCGCCTATTGCATAGAAACCCATATTCACGCCGACCATCTCACCGGCGCGCGCAAATTAAAATATTTGCTAGGCAGCAAAATCGCGGGGCCAGCACTTGATGGTATCGCCTGCCGTGATGTTGGTCTGCGTGAAGGCGAACTGTTTCGTGTTGGCAGCATTGAAATTCACCCGCTGTTCACGCCCGGCCACACTGACACGCATCACGCTTATTGGCTCGACAATGGCACGCATACGCTGCTGTTCACGGGTGATGCGTTATTGATTGATAGCTGCGGCCGCACTGACTTTCAAAGCGGTAATGCCGCCACGCTCTACGAATCCATCCAGAAAAAATTCTTTACCCTGCCCGACGAAACCTTGGTGTATCCCGCGCATGATTATAGCCAGCGGCAAATATCCACTATCGGTCAGGAAAAAATCCGCAACCCGCGCATTGGCGGAAAAACCGCGCAGGAATTTGTCAGCATTATGCACAACCTGAATTTACCTTACCCGAAAAAAATGGAATTCGCTGTGCCCGGAAATATGAGTTGCGGCGAATGTCCGCCAAATGTGCCGGAGGAATTTAAAGGGCCGTGCGAGGTTAGCAAGCAGGGGTAAATCAACCGTGAAATTTACTCGCCCTCAGGCGGTACAACTCTCGGTTTGCGGTTTTCATCAATCGCCACATAAGTGAGTATGGCTTCAGTAACTTTGGCAACGTGTAATCCCTGTGGACTAATCCTTTCCGCATAGACATCAACACTGACAGTCAGCGAAGTACGCCCCACTTTAATGACATCCGCATAACAGCTAATTACATCGCCAACAAATGTTGGTTCATGGAATTGCACGGAATTTATGGCGACAGTGACCACATGGCAACGTGCGCGACGATACGCGGCAATGCTCCCCGCAATATCAATTTGAGAAACCATCCAACCACCAAAAATATCACCTGCCGCATTGGTATCAGACGGCATGGGCGTCAGGCGCAAGGTGGGTTGACGATGCTCGGGAAGCACAATGGCGTTGGGATCCATATATAATTTATCTCTGGGAAGTTAAATAATTGACAATATAAATTTACAACAACACTTGATGATCACCATCAATGCCCTTCATAAAGCTTTTCCACCAGGTCGCTATAACGCGTCATCACCAGATTGCGGCGCACTTTAAGCGTAGGCGTGAGCAGCCCATTTTCCACTGTCCACGGCTCCACGCACAAGGCAATACGCCGCACCTGTGCATAGGCGTGAAAACTGTTTAACTGCACACTTAATCTTTTCAATACAACATTACAGGCACGTTTATCCTGTAACAGTTCGGGATTCACTCCTAATGTGCCCGCGAACGCAGACCATTGTTCAGCATTCAATACGGCCAACGCCGCCAGATAGGGACGCCCTTCGCCGATCACCAACACCTGATCAAACAGCGGATCCATGGCAATTGCCATTTCCATATCAGCAGGCGGTACCTTTTCGCCGTTGGCCATCACAATAATATCCTTGATTCGACCCGTGATATAAATATGATCATTATCAATACGCGCCTTGTCTCCCGTATGAAGCCAGCCATCGGCATCAATTATTTTGGCAGTGGCCTCCGGATTCCCCCAATAACCCAGCATGACACTGGAACTTTTGGTCAGTAACTCGTCGTCATTACCAATACGCACCTGTATGCTCTGCAATGGCGCACCCACACCCGTAGGATCATTATCATTGAGCCGATTGGCGGCAATAACCGGACTGGTTTCAGTCAAGCCGTAACCCAGTGTCAAAGGTAATCCAAAGCCAAGAAATACCTTGGCAATCGGCATGGATAACGGCGCTCCACCACACACGGCAAGACGAACACGCCCCCCCAGTCTGGCCATGACCTTGCTGGCGACCAGCTTATTCAACACCGGCCATAGTAGATGCGCAAAACGATCGGGACCACGTCCCTGAAGATACTGAAAACGTGACCAGCCTACATCAACCGCCAGATTGAACAGCTTTCTCGCCAGCGGTGATTTCAACTCAAGCTGCGCCTTGATTTTGCCATAGACTCTTTCGAAAATACGCGGCACCGATACTATTGCCGTGGGGCGCAGCGTCAACAGGTCTTCGGCAAGCAGTGGGATGCCGCGCGCGTAGGCCACCGTTGCACCACACATCATCGGTGAATAATAACCGACTGTACGCTCAAAGGTATGGCATAACGGCAGGAACGATAAAAACAGATCATCAGGATAAGCGGGGAATCCTTCCACACATGCAGCCACATTTGAAAGTATATTGTGATGACTCAGCATGACTCCCTTGGGGCGACCGGTCGTACCGGAAGTGTAGACAATCGTCGCAAGCACATTGGGCGCCGCATCACGGACCAGCAGTTCTCCTCCTGCGGGCAACCACTCCATCACCGCCTTCACGCGTAGCTCCTGTACATCAGCCATCGATTGCAGGCTGACAATACGCAGCAACCCCTGCAACTGTGCCTTGATCTCCGGTGAAACGTCTGACAGGGTACGCCAATGTTCCGCACCTTCAATAACCAGCAGACGCACCTCGGCATTCTGCACAATATAGGCAATATTATCGGCACGGTCATTGGGATAAAGTGGCACGACCACCAGCCCCAATCCCAATGCCGCCTGCTCGACCATCACCCATTCACGACAGTTATGCAACAACATTGCTATGCGGTCACCCGGCTGTAATCCTTCACTGAGCAACGCATGTTGCCAGCGTGCTACCCATGCCGCCATCTCTGCCCATGAGGTATCTTTCCACGACTTGCTGGCATCATCGAAATAACGATACGCAATGGCATCCGGGCTGCGTCTGACACGTTCCCGGAACAGACCCGCCAGCGTAACCGCTACTTCCTGGGAGATAATATCACTGACATGATCTTTCATAGAGGACCCTTGATATTCTTGAAACACGGGCAGCTATCAGGAAAATTATAACTCGGCCCACTCTGCATCAGCCACAAAACGCTTGCCATAATGTTGCTCTAGCTCATGTAGTTTTCTGAGCTGGGTTTCGACACCACCTTCCTGAACATAATTGATCGGGCCGCCACGAAAGGGCGCAAAGCCGGTGCCAAAGATGATGCCTGCATCCAGCAGATCAGCATCAGCAACCACGCCTTCGCGCAGGCACGCCGCGGCTTCATTCAACAAACGCAACATCAACCGCTCGACAATATCAGCAGGCGGCGTGTAACCAGGCCTGCCGTGTGGAATCTGCGGCTTGCCATTATGATAGGTATAAAATCCCTGGCCACTCTTGACACCCAGTCGGCCCGCGTTCACCAGTTCGCGCAAACGCGGTGGCACGTCCACATCAAGACGTTGCGACAAGATGTCTGCAACCGACAGACAAATATCCAGACCCACGGTATCGGCAAGACGAATCGGCCCCATCGGCATGCCAAAATCCAGGGCTGCCTTATCAATGATCGCAGCAGGTACACCTTCCCATTCCATGGCCACAGCTTCCAGAAGATAGGGCATAAGAACGCGATTTACCAGAAACCCCGGAGAGCTCTTGACAGGCAGGGGTAAACGATCAATATGCCGCACAAAGGCCGCCGCTTGCCGAGCCACTGCAGGGTCGGTAAGGGGACTGCTAACAACCTCCACCAGTTGCATTTGCGCAACTGGGTTGAAAAAATGTATGCCCACCAGACGACCGGGCTTTGCCAGCGACTCGCTCAGAACATCCAGTGGAATACTGGAAGTATTGGTTGCCAATAAGGCATCGGCCTTCATTTTTGGTTCAATCTCACGGTATAACGCCTGCTTGGCCGTGATATCCTCAAAAATGGCTTCAATCACCACATCGGCATGACTCACACCCACGCCCTTGTCGTCCGGTATCAAACGATCCAATGCCGCCTGTATCAGACGCGGCTGCTTGAAACGCTTCTTGAATAACCCATAAGCCCGCTTGATGACTTTTGCCAGTGCATCATGGCGTGTATCCTGTACGGTGACACGCATGCCTTGCAGCGCGCACCAGATGGCAATATCACCGCCCATCACACCTGCACCAATCACATGCACATGCTGCGGTGAAATCAAATCTTTCTTCCCCAGCGCCTTGAGACGTTCCTGGAGAAAAAAGACCCGCACCAGATTATGCGCCGTCTTGCCCAGCACAAAATGCGCAACTGACAACGCTTCTTCTTCCATCATTTTGACAGGATCGTGAGCGTGTTTCGCCCACAAATTTATCAAGGCGTAGGGCGCAGGGTAATGTGCTTCATTCGCTTTTTCTGCAAGACGATGGCGCATCACTCTTGCCAATATATTTCTCGCCAGACCGGTGTTGGTCAGTGATTGAATCAGGGTAGGACGATGCGGCGCCAGACTGGACGCCGCCGCTCTCATGATGACCGATACCGCCGCCCGCTTGAGATGACGCGCCGGAACCGCATAATCAATCATGCCGAGCTTCCTTGCGGTACGCGCATCAATGGTTTTACCGGTCAGCATCAAGTCCATGGCAGCCGGTGCGCCAATCAGTGGCGGCAAACGTACCGTACCACCAAAACCCGGATGAATACCCAGTTTGATCTCGGGCAAACCGAGGCGGGTACGCGGATCTTCATCAGCAACACGATAACGACACGCCAGAGCAAGCTCCATGCCGCCGCCCAGACAGAAACCATGGATCAGTGCCAGGGTGGGGCATTTCAAATCGGCCAAACGATTCATGGCACGCTGACCCCGCCGGATCAATGCCAGTGAGTCAGCAACCTCTTTCAGGGGCACGAACTCCTTGACATCCGCACCCGCAATAAAGCCATTCGACTTGCCTGACAATACAATCACACCGCGCGGCAACGCGTCCGTTAATGTTTCCAGAATATCATTCAATTCATCCAGTACTTCAGATGAAAGAACATTGGCCGTGCTGTCTGCCTTGTCGATATAGAGCCACGCAATAGCATGGTCGTCGCGCTCAATACGCCAATGTTTATAGGTCGTCTGCATCTGGCTGTGGATATCCGGCTCGCTCATTGCTATCACTCCCTGCCACTTTCAATTAACATGGCACCACCCTGACCACCACCAATACACAGGCTGGCCATGCCACGTCGTGTGTTGGTTCTTTTCAATACATTCAGTAGATGCAGAACAATACGCGCGCCACTGGCGCCCACAGGATGCCCGAGGCTGACACCACCGCCATCAATATTCAATCTGCTCAGATCGATTTCACCCAGGGCCTGCGTCAACCCCAGTTCGGTACGACAATAATCCGCATCTTTCCACACTTCCAGACATGCCAACACCTGTGCAGAAAATGCTTCGTTGATTTCCCAATAATCTATGTCCGGTATTTTCAAACCATGGCGTTGCATGATCGGCGCCATGGCATGCACAGGGCCCAGACCCATTTGCGCCGGCTCAAGCCCGGCCCAATGACAATCAATAATACGCCCCAGCACTGGCAATTTATATTTCTCAACGGCCTCGGCACTGGCCAAAATCAGCAGTGCGGCGCCATCCGTCACCTGCGCGCTGTTGCCTGCCGTCACATTACCAAACTCACGGTCGAAAACCGGTTTGAGCCTGGCCATTCTGGCCATGTCCCCATCACGACGCACGCCGTCATCCTGTTCGTAAACATTGCCTCGGGTATCGTAAAGGGTTTCGATTTCGCCCAGCAGTTTATCATCCTGCGCCTTGGCGAGCCGACGATGGCTTTCCAGTGCAAAGGCATCCATCTGCTCACGGCTGATATTAAAACGGTGTGCGAGATTTTCTGCGGTCTGTCCCATGGATAAACCCACCACCGGGTCGGTCAGGCCACGCAACAGGCCGATAATGGGCTTGAGATGCCCGGGGCGCAATTTGCTTAATGCGCCAAACCGCGCACCGAAGTTACGTGCCGCACTCCATTCACCCAGCCAGCCCACCATGTCATTATTGAGTAACACAGGTGCATGGCTCATTGCTTCCACGCCCCCGGCCAGAATCAAATGAGCACGCCCTGTGGCGATATTGCGTGCGGCACAATCCAGCGCCTGCATGCCTGAAGCACAATTGCGCTGCACCGTCCAGGCAGGAACATGTTTGCCGCACCCCAGACGTAACGCGACGACACGTGCGATATTGGCCTCATCCGGCCCGGGCATCACACAACCGAGAATGACCTCATCAAAATCACTGGGCTGGAAGGGTTGGCGCGCCAGCAAAGGACGCCCGGCACCTATTGCAAGATCCGCGGCCGGAAAAGAACCCGGCTTGCCTTTTGCTTTAAGCTGCGGTGTACGGCTACCGTCAACTACATATACTGTTTTGCCGACTTGACCGGGCTTTTCGACCGGGCCGGTGCTGTCTGTTCGGTTGGCCATTCAACTTTCTCCCTTTGCCAGTAGTCTGGCGCGAAATCATCCACCTTAATCACTTCCCTGCGCGCGGCAATGGCATCATACATCAACTGCGCTTCTTCTTCCGTAATAACGCCCAGCTTGATACCCGCCTGCACACGCGGTGTTTCATCATTACCACTATATCCGCCCGGCCCCAGGCCAACACGTAATTTTTTCTCTGTCGCCTCCGCGGCCATCGCCTTGTTCAAGGCGTCCTCCAGACGCCCCAATGGCTCATTGACATCCGTGGGGATATACAAACCGGCCGTTAAACGCTCGCGCGCCTCTGTAGATTGCAATAACGTGCCCGCCACTTTGTGGCCCAGCGCATCATTAGGCACAGCATAGGGTGTCCCCAACGGAAACACCAGCTTGCGCAACACCCAGGCGACCGGACGATTAGGCAGATTTTGCAACAATCCATCCAGTGCACTCTGGATATTGTACAAGGCATTCTGGCACGCCCAGTGCACCATGGGGAGATCACTGCCGGGCCGCCCCTGGCTGACAAAACGTTTCAACACGGCAGACGCGAGGTACATATGGCTCAATACATCCGCAAGCCGCCCGGAAATTTTCTCCCGGCGCTTTAGAGACCCGCCCGCCACCAGCATTGCTGCGTCCGTCATCAAGGCAAATGCCGCACTCATACGGGTGAGTTGCTTATAGTAACGCTCCTCCGGCCCAGACAACGGAATAAACACAAAACGTGCACCAGTAAGCCCCAGCCACCATGCCCCGACAGCATTGCTCATGGTAAAACCAATGTGACCAAACAAGGCGTCGTCGAATTTCAGCGATGCCTGACGTGTATCAGGATCTGCCGCCGCCTGCATTTCCTTGATCACATAAGGATGACAACGTATGGCGCCCTGGCCAAAAATAATCAGGCTGCGCGTAAGAATATTGGCGCCCTCAACGGTGATGCCAATAGGAATGGATTGATAGATACGCCCCAGTAAATTACGTGGCCCCATGCAGATACCGCTGCCACCCTGTATATCCATGGCATCATTCACCACCTTGCGCATGCTTTCCGTAAGATGGTACTTAACGATAGCCGACACGACCGAAGGTTTTTCACCCACATCGAGCGCCCCAGCGGTCATGGTGCGCGCCGCATCCATCATGTACGTATAACCGGCCATACGTGCCAGCACTTCTTCGACACCTTCAAAACGGCCGATGGAGGTTTTGAATTGTTTGCGGACGCGTGCATACGCCCCCGTAGCCCGGCAACCCATCTTGCCCGCACCCGTGGCCAACGCCGGCAATGAAATGGAACGCCCGGCCGCCAGACACTCCATCAGCATGCGCCAACCCTGACCCGCACGCTTGGGGCCACCAATAATCCAGTCTGCCGGAATAAACACATCCTTACCGGAATTAGGCCCGTTCTGAAACGGGATATTCAGGGGAAAGTGTCGATGGCCAATGACCACACCCGGCGTATTGGTGGGAATTAAAGCGCATGTAATTCCCACATCACTTCTGTCTCCCAGCAAACGATCCGGATCATAAAGCTTGAACGCGAGCCCCAGCACCGTTGCCACTGGCCCCAGTGTGATATAACGTTTATCCCAATTCAGGCGTATGCCTATCACCTCCTTGCCTTCAAACTCGCCACGGCAGACAACGCCGGAGTCAGGCATTGAACTGGCATCACTGCCCGCCTCCGGCCCGGTCAGCGCAAAACAGGGCACCTCTTTACCGCACGCGAGGCGGGGCAAGTAATAATTCTTTTGCTCGTCGGTACCATAATGCAGCAGCAACTCGGCAGGCCCCAGTGAGTTAGGCACCATGATCGTCACCGCCGCCGTGACACTGCGACTGGAAATTTTCATGACTACTGCGGAATGAGCCAGCGCGGAAAATTCCAGGCCACCGTATTGTTTCGGAATAATCATGCCGAAAAAGCGATTATCCTTAATGAACTGCCAGACCTGTGGTGGCAGATCGTGTAATTCTTCGGTAATTTCCCAATCGTTCAGCATACCGCACAACTCTTCGACCGGGCCATCAAGAAAAGCCTGCTCCTCAGCACTGAGTTTGGGTGTGGGAATCGACAACAGCTTGATCCAGTCCGGATTACCGCTGAACAATTCACCGTCCCACCATACGGTACCTGCCTCCAATGCATCACGTTCTGTTTTTGACATGGGTGGCAACGCGGTACGAAACAACGGTAAAACGCGATTACTAATCCACGCGCGACGCAGCTTGGGCACATTGAGCAAAACAGCCGTCACAATAAAGAACGACCACAATAAGGCGATCATCCCAGGCGAAGGAGGGTCAAATACTGTCCATAAAATCGGCACCCCTGACGCAATCACCGTTGCAATAATCAGAGGGATTCGCATATACGCCAATAGACCAACCATGGCCATCAGCAATCCTATCCAGAAAAAGGACATCATGTCTTTGTCACTCCCAAAACAACTTTATGCTTCCTGGTGCGACATCTGACGCGCGAACGACGCGCCTTCAACGCATGCTGTGAAATGCCATCATCCTTAATATCATAAAACAAGGCCGTATCCCGTGCAGACTCCGGCATTAAACATTCATGCTCATCATTACAGATAGCGCCATGCTTGTCCCAGGGAAGATAACGATACGCGCCAGTGTCATCCAGGGCCACTACAGAAAATTTCACATTATCAAAATAAGGAGAGTAATCAAAGTCTCGCGGCGTACACAACCGGGTATTACGTGGATAAAAACACAATGCACCATCCTCACTGCGCCGGACAACCGGCAGCACCGGAAAACGCACCGACTCAAACGCTGCCGCTATCAGTGTGGAGCATATCGTACGTTCCGACAAGCTTGTATTAATATCAAACAGACTTGACCCCAGCCGCCGAGGCAACCAGCTACGCCGCGCAATCCAGCGCGCCAAATCAAACAATTGACGAATATCATACGGCACTCCCAGATGATGCGCCGCAAACCGCAGCACGTGGCAAGCATCATCGGTGGACAAACCACGTGGCTGACAAACGCGCAAATTCACCCCACGGTATTTACTCAGGGGTGCCACAATAATACCCTGCCCAATCAATCCTTCGATAATTAACGGTTCATTTGGACTGCCCTGATAGTGCCGCTGAAGTTGCTGGCGTAACACCGAATCACCCATCTCGCAAAGCCGCCCAACATACAGCGCGGAATGCGTCCACGGACTTTTCGTAATATTCTTTATGAATTGACTAAGACGGGTATTCCCTTCTACCAGAATCACATCAGCCGGACGCAGCGCCCGGCTCAATCGATCAAAATCACATATTGGCACCGCTGAAGCATCTTCTTCAGTCAACCAGCCGACAAATTTTTCTTTCAGCCAGCCTAACATGCTCACCTCGGTACCTTGTTTATAAACCAGTTAGTCACCGGGACAACCGCCTTGAGCATCAAGGTGGCTATGGGAGGAAGTTTCATCCTATCGACAAGACGCGCCCCTACATTCTTGTAGCGGCAAAATGCACTTTTTTTGAAGGGTATCCCGAAAACTCAGGGGGTTCTCACAAATAGCTCTCACATCCTCGCCACCTAACACACCGCGCCTTGAACAGGGATGTGAACGGGGGCCTGAAACATCCATCGTCCATGCCCAAACCGCATAGAAAATCAATAAAATTCAAAAATATGATCATTAGCACATAATCAAGCCATCCACCTCTTGCTTAAAATAATTGGACACCACCCACACCCCTAGCGTTCACGCAGCAGTCCATAATGGCATCACCACGAGGTAACATTCTTATCTTTGATGAATTAACAACCATTTCTACCCCCTCGCCCCACCCTGATCGCGCCATCACCCGACACGATACACTCGCCCCGTCTGCGCGTCTTTCCGACTGTATGCCAGAACCACACGACCAGCAGGTACAGATTCAAAGCCACCAAAACTATGCCCACATTTTTTGCCCCCGAAAAACCTCCCCTATGCCTTCAGAGCCGCAAAACTGCCTTGATTTAACAGCTACTGAACTCGACCCTGTTCCTGAAACTTTCCATAATCTCAATATTGGCACCTCGATACTGTCGTCACGAGATTATAGCTTTATGTTAGAACTGCATCTTTCTGAAAATTTGAAGGGGCTTGTGGTGCAGGAATCCTATCAGCGGCACGATATTACAGATCACGTATGGGCGCATTTGCCTGGGCGTGAAGGCCCCTGGGGCGGCATTGCCTAAAGACAACTGGCAAGTTATCAATGCAGTATTCTGGATATTTTCGCACCGGCGCACCGTGGCGTGATCTCCCACCCACCTAAGCAGGTTCACGACCTCCTTGCACACATGAAAGCGCAGCATCTACTGACGGACAAAGGCTATGACAGCGATGCCATTGTGGAGCCAGTCCAGAAACAAGGAATGCCGTGATTGTGCCGCGCACAAACCGTAAAGAGCAACGCGGGGATGACAAAGATTTGTAGCGACTGCGCCACGTGGTGGAAAACGCATTCCTGCACCTCAAACGCTGGTGCGGCATCGCAACACGTTATGCCAAAAACGTGTCGTCATTCCTCGCAGCGGGATACATTCACTGCCTGGCAGTGTGGCTGGAAATCTCGTGACGATACTATCTAGCACCATGACGCCAGTTAATTTCATGCGCCGTCTTTTCTCCGACAAGAACAGGCCCAAGACTGCTGGGCATTGCCAGCTCACTTTCTGAGACAGGCACTCGCCCCCCCATAATCTCGGCTCTTCTCTGAGGAAAGCGTGGCTCTTGATGAGGATCCGCGTACCCATCGGGATACACGGGGAAATTTGTACTCGGGTCATACTTGTCAGTAGCACCGACGATATGCAAAAACTCATGCGCAATCACCACATTGTTTGGCCCTGCCATTTTCTCGCTGGCAAACGCATTCACCACACCGACCAACCCTTTTTCCAGGCCAAATGAGTGATCCAGGGTATCGTGCATTTCAGGATCATAATAAACAACAAACATGCGGATATCGGGCGCCGGGCCGTTATAGGTATCGGCCCGAAATGCCCAATAACGCATTTTAAGACTCCACCATATGACCGCCAGTGTATCGCCATTATGGGGTGGTTTGGGAGGGAGATCGGTAACCACCGGGCCAAGCTTGATGCTCACAGGCTTATCAAGCTTTAACTGATAGCGCCGTGCTTCACGCGCCATGAACGCTTCTATATCGCTGAAATTTTCTTTCCTTACACTATCGACATATGCCGCTGATGTCGCGCTACCGTCACCATTGATCGGATAGATCACCACCCATAAGGAACGATCCCAATCCGTGGTACGGAGCTTGTTTAACCAGGTATTGGCCGCCACGAAAACCAGCAATAGCAGGAGAAATGTAATCCGTAGCTTGCGAAACGTCCCACCTTTTACCATGCCCTATTTCCCGCACCCGCAAAAGACAGACTACGCGCCGAACAACCGCCATTCTTCCGTATAGAAATGGAGGGCGGGCACGGGTTTATCTGTCAGCCTGATGGTTTCCAGCACGCGTTCGTTCTGCCCATCCAGCACCGAGACTGTGCCATCGGTAGGATTGGAAATGAAAATGCGTACAAACTTGCCGTTCTGCTCAATAAATCCAATGGGGCGCCGCCCACACTCCGCAACACCTACCTTGACCTCTTTAATCAAGGGCAATACCGGCGACGCACCGGGAAAAGCGGTAGCCGCAGATTTTGCGGGTGGCGCGGCAGGTGGAATGCCGGAAGCCACCAGTGCCGACGTATCAAATACCAACAAAATATCCTTTTTGAGATTGGCGCGCTGCACGCCTTTGCCGGTCACTGCTGTGGTTAAATATAACTTTCGTCCATCATGGCTAAAACGATAAACGCTGGGATAGATGTCCGGCAAATCAATGGTTTCAAATACGGTTCTACTGACCACATCCAGCACGGTCAGCTTGCCAATCACATGCTCAGGCTGCGTGGTGCGATCCGCACCTTTGCAAATGATGAAACGGCCATTCGGACTCAACAAGGCATTGCTGCTAAGACCAACATGAATCGAGTCTTCAATGGTATTGGTCAATGGATCCATCACGACTACCGTGCCATAACCATTATTAAGGTTATAGACCTTACCCGTTAATTCCGAGTACGCCATGCCATGAGGTGCAGCACCATTGGAAAATCCGGCGTCCACTTCTGTCTCACGCGCCGTATCCTGCAAATCAATCGTCGCTATCACTTTCAAATAGGTTGAAACATCGGCGGGGTCATTGCCTACCACTGAAATATCACCGCTCATCAGATTGCTGATAAATGCACGGCGGGGTGTCGCTGGCATCATGGGCGTGGGATAAGTGAAGGCCACCACATGATGACCGCGCCCCACGCACAGTGTGCTCAGCACATTAAGTGGCATACCTTTATGGTCGGGGCGCTTGTCATTCTGGATAACCGTGACTGACGATCCTGCTGCTCCGCAATTCACGGGATCCGTACCGGTCGTCTTGTCTCCGTCATTTCCCAGCCAGAGTTGCGACTGATCAGGGTAACGATACATATGATCCGGGCACGCATTCACCGGGAATTTTTTATGCGTGATGATTTTTTTCGTCATCGGGTCAAACAATACTGCCTGATGATCTGGTGTAGCATTTAAAAAAACACCGGGCGATGCGCCACTGTGTAACTCGGCATCCAGAGTTGTTACACGGGTTTTGCCACTACCACTCTCATGGTGAATAACGGCAATCTCACCTGTTTCTTCGTTGCCAGCGTAGCATACTAAAGACCAATCAAGATCATCGGTTTTATCAGACGTCATTTTAATATCCTGTTTTTCTTGGAAACCAATTCATCATGAACCATAAAATCAGGATTACTGTTCCGGAACGGGTGTCACCCGAATGGGCGCAGGTTGTTTTGATAGCGGTTTATCGACATCCGGGCTGTTACGATCTGTCCACTCTCTGCCTTTACGCGCCATAAACTCGGCTTCTTCCCTGGGCAACGGACCCCGCGCCAGAATACCTTCCCACTCCCACATCGCCGCACGTGCCTTACGCACGTGGGGATCCTCGGGAGGCGACAGATGTACGTAAGTGCGCATGGCACCTAATGCACCCTGAAAATCGCCCCGCTGCTCCAGCGCAACTCCCAACCCCCAGTAAGCATTCGACTGATAAGGTCGCAACGTGGTTGCCTTGTCAAAAAAATTCACCGCCTCTTCATAACGCTCAAGACCCAGCAAGGCATATCCCATATTGACATGCGCATCCACCAGATTGGGCGAGAGTTGCAGCACACGCTGCAATGCCGTAATGGCGTGCTCGTATTGCTTGGCATGCAGCATTACCACCGCCTGCTCAAAACGCGTTTTTATTTGCGCCATGCGCACTTGCTGGGAGTGGCCCTTAGGATCCTTGGCAGGATCAATCACGGCCTGCGGCACAGGCGGTGGTGGCACAAATATCGGATTGTGCATCACGCCCACCAGCATCGCCACCATGCCCAGCACCAACGCCAATGAAATAAACGAGGTTGACTTTGATGTATCCGACACTAGGCCTGGCGATACATGGGGTTGCGTCAATGCTGTGCTCATACCACACCTTTGTGTGCAGCTTCGCTGTAAAAAGGTGTACCAAAGTACGTGATAAAAGCAAAAACAAATACGGCAATAATAGCAATGGCGCCCACACGAATTGGAATGCGGTAGGTAAGCCGCGCATGAATGCTGGCACCCAATAGAAGCCAGTTAAGAAAAGAAGATGTTTCCAGCGCATCCCATGCCCAATAGCGCCCCCAGGCATCCTGCGCCCATACCGCACCCGCGGTAAGCATTAAACTGTGAAAAATGAACGCCAGCAACATGAAACGCCACGCCAGCGCATCCAGCACTTCATCGGCAGGCACATGACGAAACCATGATGCAAATCGCTGCGTATTACGCAGTAATATCACCCCAGCCAAGCCGGTGCCCACCAGACAGAAGGACAGAAAAATCTTTCCCAAACCTACATGCGCCCATAACCAGTCATTGTGATAAGTGGGTGGCAGCGCGGTATCCACGGGCTGCAATGCCAACACCCAGCCACCCAGCACCCACATCATGGGTAATGCCACCACCGCGCTGGGACGCAACAACGGCACTCGCCAGTACACCACGGCAAACACCAGGCCCAGGCTCCACAATTGACTCATCAGCAGTTCAAACAAATTAACAAAAGGGCCATGACCAAGACGCATCCAGCGCTCGGCAATCGCGATGGCAATCAGGGCCACTCCCATGGACACCATGAGCAGTACAAATTTTTCATGGGTGCGCACCACCGCCATTGAGCCCACCGTGGCGACTTGTGCTCGCAGGATACCCATGACTGCGGCCACCGTGGCCAGTACATACGCCGTCAGCCCAGCCCATAACCAGGGCAATTCTGTGGCGCGACTGATTACACCTGTCATGTCATTCATAAAAACCTCCCATCGGTCGTTTCCGGCATCTTCTGCAATCGCCCTATCGACCCAGCGGGCGACCCAGCAGCGTGTGAAGATGGCACGCGGACACCCACCTTAAGCCAGAAATGCGTTGCCAAACCCGTAATCGCTATCAATGCTGCGCCAAACAACCAGTGCAGGGTAGGATCATAAAATACCTTGTACCCCATCCAGGTAGTCAATCGGTCATAGCGCAGGTTACCGCCCGGCAGTTGCACGTTTTGTCCCGGCTCAAGCTCAACTCGCTGCTCGCCTGTATTCACTACCAGAACTCCGGTCGCCGTTTTTCCATTCAACACCCACGCCGCATCTTCACGCAAGCCGGTCTTTAAGCGCAACCAGAACTTGATCTCCTGACCATTCGGTGGCGTCCAACTGCTGTCCTGCTTGTACTCAAACAACGGGTAGGGCGGCATATGTATGGTGCCACTAATCGCCTCGCCCTGCTCAGGAATCCATGTCAATATTGGTGCAAACCCTTTATTAAAGGTCGTGTAAAAACGATAGCCTTCCAGGATCAGGGGACGATCGTCTCCTACCACTTTGGTTTGCCAACCCTGCCCACCACCCGATGCATTTGCCTGACCGTCTGGTATCAAAACCTGGCTATGGGTCAAACCACGCACCATGCCAGAAGAATAATCCACGGTAAATGATCCCTGCACAAAGGCCAGCTGCTGCAATGCGCCGGAATGTAACGGGCCTTTTTCCAGGTTGGTCAGATCGGAGGGTGAAAAAGGAGTGCCTTCGGTAATTTCCAGTTGCGCGTCGAAATGTGTCAGGCGCCCGACGCCTGCAAGCACAATAATCGCTAGCAGACCCAGATGGAACACCAGCAATCCACCACGGCGGTTGATACGAGGATTGGTGGCAATAGCCGCCAGCAGGTTAACTGCCAGAAAGGCCAGTGGCACAACCAGCACCCAGACCGGCGTCTCTGCCGGATTATCGTAACTGAGCGCCGCGCCAATGGCCAGCAGGAACATCCCCACCAACGCCAGTCGTGTAGAGCCCAAACCGCGACCCATATTCATCATGCGGTGGGTCATGGCAGATTACTGCACGTCTCACCGCCAAAACCGTTCATCCAGCTAATACCGCGATTGCCATTACCTGGCAGCCCTGCCGAGCCACAGTTTTGTGGCGTCCATTCTCCACTGCGCCTGAAGTTTACAACCTTGAGGGTAGAGCCATTGTAATAAGGGCCATTGTAATAACGTGCAGTCGTGTTATTGCGCACCTGGGTTCCCGCAGGCAAGCCACCTTCCAGGCCCACGTCGTTGAGATTGACCAGGAAGTTCTTGTTTTTCCAACCATGCGGAACAGCAATGTGGCAGTAGGTACAACGGAAATTCTGTACCACCTGCGCATGACCGGTATGCAGGTTGGTCTGCTGGACATTCAAGCAACCCGTGCCCGACCCATCCGTGGGATTACGCGCGAAACCACTCTTTAATGTTTGGCTCGCGGTTATAAACCCCGGCCCAAACTTCTTCCCATAATAATCGTAGTTATGGCATTTGAAACACAGATGATCCTGCTTGTTCTCGCCGGACTGATCATCCCACGGGCCTTTCAGCAGGAAGTCACTGTTGGAACCGTGCGGCCCCCATACATTGCCTTGCTCGCCGCCGTCCGGCACCACGGTACCCGGTGCCGTGGTCGAACCATGACAATCCGTGCAATACATGGTCTGAATACCCACACCGGTATTGAACGGCTCACGCCAGATGTTTGGACTATCCACCTTGCGTATATCAATGGTACGTCCGGTGTCCTTCAATGCAGGATGCCAGGAACGATGGTTGTCATTCTGGAAATCCACGGAATACGCCTGACCCGGCGGGTTGCCGACATACGCACCACTGCGGGTAGGTGACGTACCTTCGCCCTTGTGTTCATCCGGCGACTGATATTCCATGCCTATGTTGGTATATTGAATCATCGCGTTAGTGCCTGATGGCGTTCCTCCCGAAAATGTCCCCAGCATCGGTGGCTGGTCAAACCCATAATTGGAATGGCACTTCATGCATATTTGATACTCGCGGGTCACATACGGCGCGCTGACATCGGTACTACCGCCCACACCCGGATCACCGCGCTTTACAGTGAACACCTGCGGCTCACTGCCGAATTCGGTGCTTGGCCAGCCACTCGGCTCCACGCCGGTAATACCACGCAACACACCGGACGCCAGATTGGTGTGATGCCGTTCCGGGGTTGCCGCAATCTGCGCCGGACTGTGATTATGCGTCCCTTCGGAATCAGGAATCGAGGTATCCGCATTGAAACGACGATTTTTGGTCACGCGATGCGGGTTATGGCAATCGGTACACTCAGCGTGGCGATTCTGCAAACCACCGCCTTCACCGTGTTTATTTACGCGGCTGGCCTTGCCCATATTGGCAGGCGACTCCAGAAAATCCTTACCGGCCTGTGACTCGCCCGCTGAGCCAATATCGTGCCGCTCACGCCCGGCTGGCTGATCCCGGCTGGCAATCGGCATGTGGCGTGCCATGGTAGTAAAGTCTGTCTTGATATCCGGTACTTCAAAACCGGGTTTGACCCCTTGGCCTTGCAGCGTACCCCCGTCGGTTGAGTGACAGGCATAACAGGTTTCCTCAACGGCGGGATTGCCCCCCTGTTTAAAGCGGGCGCCGTCCGCCCCGATGATGGTGGGGCCATCGGTACCTTCACGCAAAATACGGCGCGAACCTTGCACCGTATGTGGATCATGGCAATTCAGGCACGCCGCCTGCCACACCGGCAAGTCCTTGGGGAATTCACGCAATTTGGCCGCAGCGTCCGTATAACGCTCATTGCCCACCGCAGGATGCGCATGCGCCGAACCGACCCAACCCGCCTTGTCATGACACCCTAGGCAGATCAGGTCATCTTTTTCATTGAACACCTTATCGGTAGGTGGTTGCTGCTGAAAACGATTAACGCGAAGGAATTTAATGCTCTCGCCCGAGGTATCGCGCAGGTGCGGGTCGTGGCAAGTGACGCATTCCACCTTATTATCTTCGAGTGGCAGGGTCGGCTTTACACCCGGCGTACGGGTACCCAGATGCGACACCGTCATCGGGTCATACAATTCCCCATCACGCATGGCCTGCGCACTGTCATAGGTAAAGGAAATCGGGTGATCATTGGTTAAATCCGTGCCGAGCAAACGCGTAAATCCGGTATGTCGGCCACGCCCCTCAGGAATAGTGTCGTTTGCCCCAATGCCGGGGCCGGTAAAATCAACCTTGGGATTTTCTACGCGGTTAAGCACATTCACTGAACCCAGTGCCAGCGTACCGTCATGGCATGACAGACACAATCTGGATTTACCGCCCGGCTGACCCAGGTCAGTCGCGTCAAGCGACCCTGAGGTATAGGGAATGTACGTTGCCCCGGACAGCTTGCGATTCCACAACGGGGTTTTAGGCGCCAGGTTGGCGCCATGCGGGGTATGACAAAACGCACACACCTGCGATTCACTGACCGCCTTGGCATCGCGCGTAATACCGTCCGGTAAAATCGGCACAATGACAGCGGAGAAATTATGCTTGGTATTACGAATATCCGAAATGCGCTCGGCCTGCACACCCACAGGGACACTTATCGCCAGCACAGCCGCCACGAGTAACAGCAGGGCCACCATCCAACGTGGCCTTGATAAGCGATGGAACAACCCTCGCACACTCATGCGCCTTCCCCTCAATGCTTGCCCAGATATTGAAACACTACGACACGTCCGTTGAACATATCTGCCACATAAATGCGGTCACGCTGATCTCCCCACACACCTGCCGGCAATACAAACTGGCCTGTGCCGCTCCCCCCACCACCTATTGGCAATAAAAATTCACCCTGTGAATCAAATACCAGCAAATGATCATAGTAGGATTCTACGACATAAATATTACCCGCCGCGTCGGCCGTGACACCTTTCGGCCGTACCAGATCACCCACGAACAAACCGCGTCGACCAAATACCTGCAATACCTTTGCGGCTAAGCCCATGGGCGAGGTCACCGCCAACGTCTGCGCCGCGCCTGAATCAGGCGCGGCGGCCGGGTCCATCATGGCCACGGCATCCACCGCCAGCACCTGAATACGCGCATTCAAGGTATCCGCAACGTACAGTTTACCATCTGCAAATGAAAGATGGGTGGGTGAATTAAATTCACCCGGCACCTCACTCCGCTGCCCACTGCCCAACGTCGCCAGCACATTGCCGGCATCATCAAACACCCTGATCTGGTGCAAATGTGAATCCGCCACATAGACACGACCGTGCAGGGCGTCCCGTGCCAGCCCGGTGGGCCGCTTGAGCAGGCCTTTGCCAAAGCTCCCTACCGGCACCCCGGCGCTATCAAGACGAAACACCTGACCCAGCGAAGCATCGGTAACCAGCACCTCTCCGTTCGCTCCCATCGCAATGCCGATGGGCATCTCAAAGCGGAGATTTTGCTCGGCCATCTCCCACACCTGGAGACTGCCTGCCTTTTCATCAAATACATATACTGCCTGGCGACTGACATCGGTCACGTAAATTCTGCCGTTATTGTCCACCATACCGGCCTGTGGCCGCTGCAATATTACCGCCTGATTTTTTTCCGAAAGCAATCCCACCAGCCATTTCAGGGCTTTTAAACCTGAGGCAACAATCCCACTTTCGTTGCGCTGGATGTTCTCTTCGCCCGTCAACTCACCTACATAACGATAACGCGGTATTTCGGGGGCCGGTGGCCACACCGTCTGCTGAGCACCCGGCACCTCATAGCGTAGGGTAGAATGGGTCTGCGCACAACCAGACAACAATCCCGGCAGCAGCATGACGCCCATCAGCCCCCACACCCATCTCAAACCCGTACCGTGGTGTAGCCGAATCACGTCAAATCCTTTTTAATTCCTGCCACCAGCAGCACCTGACATCACACGCAACACCTGCACGCGACCATTCAGACTATCTGCCACGTACAACTGGCCTTCATCAAACCACAAATCGGTAATATAACGAAAATCACCCAATCCTGAGCCTGTCATGCCCACTCGTCCCAGCAAGCGGCCTTCGCCATAAATCTTGATCGTGTTGTCACTGAAGTCACTGACGTATACCCGACCCTCATTATCCACCGCAATCGCCGTGGGAAACGTGACGTCTCCTTGTGGCATGGAGTAACGGTACTTGCCGTCTTCTGCCAGCACCTGAATGCGCTGACCAAAGCGCGCTGTCACATAATAACCATCCACGCCCGCTGCCATCGCGGTAATATTCAAAAACTGACCGGCATCACTGCCCCGGCCGCCGCCGGACGCAACCAGATTACCAAAACTGTCAAACGCCAGAATATGATCATACACCCCATCGGCCACCAGCACACGACCACTGGCCTCATCCACGCTCACCGCCACGGGCCGGGCAAGATTCAGAGTATTACTATACGTTCTGATTAAACGACCGTGCCGATCAAACTGCAGGACACGACTGCCCATGGGATCAGCGATATAAAACGACAAATCACGCGCCACATAAAGATCCGTGGCTTCGCCTGCCAGCACACCGCGCAAGCTCATCACCACCTCAAGACTGCCCATGATGCGGTTATACTTAAACAGAATATCCTGCCCCGCATCAATTACAAACACATCATTGCCCCGCACGGACACCGCCACCGGGCGAATAAATTGCATGTACCTGACACCCGTGAGCGCGTTACCCTGTGGGCCACCACGAATAATTTCCAGCGGTACCAGAATTTGTGAAGCGTCATCCTGCCGCGTAAACACTGAAGGATTGACGAGCACCCCATCCGAAGATGCCGTGGCCGGACTGGAAGATGCGGCGGGCGCATTGATTTGCGACGCAGGGGCCGGTTGCTTTTTGCCCAGCAGGGAGCACCCTCCCAACAAGAGAGTGTCGGCCAGAACAACGGCCAGAACGATTAACGGAAACCGGCGGTTTGCCGAGGAACGGAGTGACATCGACCACAATTCTTGGTTGGCGCAAAAGCGACTTTGCCGTGGCACACGCCACAATAATTACCCTGGATAATCGCAGCCATGTTCACTGGATTAGCCCCCTTCTGCGGCAAAAAGATCAGCGGATGACAATTGGCGCACGTCAACCATTCCGTGTGCTGGCGGTGCGGAAAGCGCACATTGGGCATCGAACCAGTGTTTGTAAAGATCACATCAAAATCCACCGGAAACATCTGATCTTCACCGTTCAAACCCTTACGCGGATCAATCAACCCCTGATCCAGCGCCTGCACCCAATCCGTCTGCCCCTTGGCGTCACGCGGAAAACTGCCCAAGGCCTCGACCGGCTCCTGAAAGACACTGATCGCAGAATTGGTAGGATCACGAATGCCGTCTTCGGCGAGCGGTACCACATCACCTTGCGTCTGAAAATGCCTACCCTTCGACCAGATCAATTCGTCGGCCATCGCAGTACTGGTCATGGCCGCACCTGTCACCCAGCACAACATTGCCATGATGACACCCAACCACCGGGCGCCATACCCCCCACCCATCCCCATACCTGTACGAAGAGGCATAAAGTGACGATCCAACCGGAGACACGTGTTATCGCTCATAGATACTCCAGACCCGCGCACTATCCCACCTCAGAGAATTTCTGAACCTTGAAAAGGACTGTATTCTGGCCCATAACTCCCCACATCATTTAGAGATTTACACCTCTACAAAAATTAATTCACGCCCGCAATCATCAGTGCGCGCTGTAAATACGACGTGGCTTCCTGCAGGGTATTGATGGCGCCCACATAATCACCCTTTCCCGCCAGCTGCGCCGCTTCCACATTCAGCCCTTGACTCTTTTTCTCTAATTCAGCCATTTTATCAACCGTGATGGCCGGTGGCTTTTTCTGATCCAGCGCCAACGGAATCAATTCTTCATAGCTTTTATAGCGAGCCACTTCATACTCGTACTCAGCAGCCGGTGTCGCAAAGTTTTTATCGTACACAACGGTTTCATTATCCAGTAACGCACCCAGTGCACCCGTCACCATACGTTGCGCATTAGCCAGAATTTTATTCGCCTCATCATAACGCCCGGCATCACCATGTCCCTTGGCCTGGCTCATCAAATCCTGGAATTTTTTTTCATCCAGCGCGGCAGCCGGTTTCTTTTTTCCTGCCAGACGCTCGCTATGCTGCTTGTAAGATGACTCAAATGTCTTGGTCGCATCCAGCAACTCAGCATAGCGGAACTTGGGGTCAAGCCCTGTGTCCTGAGTGTCGCTCGGCACCAGGCGCACTGCGGCAGTCACCAGACGTATCGACTCATCCACTTCGTCCTGCGCCTTGGCAAGGTTATTCGTCCCCAGTGTCACGCGCGCCGCATCCAGATGCGTACGTGCACTGGCCAGCATTTCCTTGGCCCGCACATGGCTGCTGGCACTGACACGCTGCGCACCTTTCGATGTATTCATCAGCATGTTGGCATACTCAATTTTTTGCTTGACCTGCATCTCCGTCACTACGGCATGGTCCGTCTCTGGATGCCCCTCTGCAGCGGCACGCGATGTCACGGGGGCGACCGCAGCACCCTCCAGCGTAGACGCTTTACCCTTGTCAACAATCCTGAGCATACCCCCCATGCTTCTGTGATTACGACACTGGTAATACACGACATCCGGCGTCGTCGCCGAGGGCGTGAATGTCACCATGCCACGAAAGGTAAACTGCCCCTCCACTCCATCAGTCACCGTACTACCACCCTGCCCCACCGCGCTGGTCGAAAAATAAAAATCGTGTTGTGGCCCGGTATCGATGTTAAAGGTATATTCCACACCCCGCGTCAACACCAGCGTCTTCCCTTGCACACCGTCCAGCGCCAGACCAATTTTATGACCCTGCCCGAAAAAGGGATGGGTTTGATCTTTGGTGACAGCGGTGATGGAAAACACCCGCTGCTCTGTACTTTTACTATCTGTGGGAGCACCCGCGGCTACAGATGCAGCACTGTAAACCCCCGCAAAACCCAACGAAATTATCTGGAATAAAAACCAAATCTGTCGACCCATAAGCTTCATGATCATTCCCTAAAAATATCAATTAACGCAGCCGCGCAAGGACGTGCCACAATAAAGTCAGCCCGCTGTATTCTCTCCACCTTGCCGGGACGTATTTCCTGGTGGCGCGTCCCGATTATTTATTTCCTGTGCAGACAACCGTGTCCATCATTATTTGCCAGGATTATTATGTTTGATACCCAAAGGACGTCCCACACGGAGACGCCCTTTGCAGCACTTGCCTCATGCCTAATGACTTATTTCCATGGATTCTTGAGTGTTGCCTCGCTCAATGGCGGCTTCCAGTCATCCGGTTTCGGCTTGGAATGACACTTGCGACACGACTTGGTTGTAATCGGGAACGATACCTTGCCATGACATACGCCACATTTCTGTCCCAGCAGGATGGCAGACATGTTGATCTGGTTCGCGCCTTTTTGCGGAATAAAGATCGCGGGGTGGCAGTTTGAACAAAACAGCCATTCGGTATGCTGGCGATGCGGGAACACCACATCCGGCACTGACGCTTTTACTGGACGGACAATATCCAGATCCATGACAAACGGCTCGGCATCGGGATCTTCCCTTTCCCAGCGCGGGCGGATCTTTTTATCATCGAGGGTTTTCACCCAATCCACACGATTACCGTATTCGGTAGGTGGCAGCCCTTCAAAAGCCGGCTTGGGCGCCGCAAGAATATGCGTGGCCTCGTTTTGTGGATCACGCAGACCATCTTCAGCCGGGGGCAAATGGATGCCCTTGGGCTTCTTCAGATTACGATTGAAGCTGTTAATATCGTCCACCTGCGCAATATGAATAACCTGCACATCGGACTGGGCCATTTCATCAACCGGCTTGTATTCTGGCGCGTAAGACAAATCCTTGACCGGGACCGAACCATCGGGACGCGGTGCAACCTGGGGTTGGGCGCTGCACGCCGACCCCACCAGAAACAGCGAGAACGCGCCGACCATAAAGAGTGTTTTTTTATGCAAATTCATGTACTTTCCCCTCCTTCACTAGATTTTAGTCATTACTTTTTAGGGGCGGCGGCAGGCGCAGGGGCAGCAGAACCTGTGAGTGGCTGATACGGCGGAGCCACCAAAGTCTGTACTGTGCTGCCATGAAAATGGGTAGGGGTTCCGGGCACGCCCGAATGGCACATACCGCAGTTTTCCACCGACCAGGCAATTTCACCGTTATGGCAGGCACCACAGAATTTGCCGTCAATGATTTTGGCCATGGTAATTTTGTTACCGCCGGCCTTGAACTGGAAGCCCAAATCAGCATGACACACCTTGCAACGAAAACGTATGCGGTGGAACCAATGCGAAAACACCGCCGGACGCATACCCGCCGCATCGGCGTAGTTATTGATGACCACGTCTCCGTATTCAGCTTGCGCTGGCGCGGGTGCTACCAACATGGCCGCCCAGGCAACCACCCCCAGAGCAAGCGCCCTCCACGTAATACGACCTTTCATTATCGGTAACATCAGCACTCTCCCCTCGTTTTAAAAATAATCCTGACTCCATGCACCACCACGATCGAACCTCAATCACGATGATTCACATTTTAACCTGTACACACAACAACCACACCGTCCAAACCAACGATCATCACCCCGGTCAACGGTGCGCCCCTGACCGCTCTTTGCACTACGCATCAGAAACGCCGCGCGATACGCGCCATTACCAGACTTGAATTTTGCCCATCAATCTGTATTAAACGCAAGCTTAAACTAGTATCTAACAACCCAATCATATAATCCAGCCGGTTATCCCACTCGGCACGATCGATCCCCGCTTCCGCCGCGGCCCGGGATACAAACAAGTTTGACAGAAAACGCAGATTCGTCACACCAAATATATTAGAATGCTGATAATCCACCCGCCCTGTCGCCGTCGCGACATCGGTGCCCACACCCAACTGCGGAAATTCCTGACGCACGTACTGTACTGTCAGATTACCCGACAAAAAACTGGAACGATTCAACGGCTGGACACGCAAAACCTGAAAATTCACCAGTTGCTGCTGATCCGTGGTATCGGTCAGCGCACGTGAGTCCGAAAGCGTCATCTGTACTGTAGAATTCCCCCCGCCCCCCGCCGCCTGATTCCAGGCCACAGTCCCAGTATGATCCAGACGCGCATTAGAAGCACCAATGCCGGCATATTGACGTGTCGCCAGCGACCCTTGATGATCCTGGTAAAGCGTAACTGCTTCATCGTTAATGCGGTAAGCACCATTGATCGACTGTCCCAGACTGACGTTCAACGAAGAAATTTCGCTTAAAAACCAGGTTTTTTGCCCGTTATGAGACAGCGAGGACGTCACTGTCTGGCGAGCCGTCTCTTCGCCTGACTGATTATCCAGACTACCGGTGGCAAACCAGCGGTATATAAACCCTGATTTTTCATACAAATCAGATTGATACAACAGTCCTGCCTGCTGGCGGGCCAATTGGGTTTCGGAACCGTTGCTTTGCGTATTGGTAAATGCCGCGCTGGCATCAAAACGCCATTTCCTGCTTAACTGATAAAAAAATCCACCCGAGGCACTGACCGACAGCGAATCACTGGACGCCACCGGCGCATTACCCTGCAGGTCATAGACACGTACCCCGCCACTCATCGACCAGGGCCGGGCGTCCGGGCGCCAGAAAAAGAAGCTGGAAGCCTGCATAATATCCGTGGTGCTACTGCCATAGGTGGAACTGGCGCTGGTCACACGGAACGAACGATCAAAAGTATAATAACTGGCTTTGTTGTCGATGCGAAACGAAGGCGAAGGCAAATAAAAATGGCTCAGGTCAAAAATAACACTCTCATTACGCAACTTGCTCAAAGAGTGATCTGTTGTGCCCTGACTGAGCTTCACCAATACATTTTGCTTGCCACGCCGCACATCCGCTTCGGCACCCAGCAACACGTCATCATAACTACCATCACTCGCCGAACTCCAGCTCGATGAATCGTAACGCACCATAAAACGATCATTTTGATCATTGAGGTAAGACTGCCGCAATTCCAAGCGTGTGGTATCAAACTCAATGTCCGTAAACATCACTGGCGCACTCGAAATGCGGGTTGCATCAATACGGCTATTGCTTGCCAGATACCGCAACCCGAATGGCGCCTTGCTCTGTGGCAACACATTAAGATTGAATTCGCCCGTCACGATCGTTGCTTCATTATTCACAAGACCACCATCCGCCATGCTGGCGCTGGAACCCCCGCTAAACTCCGTAGTGTCCCTGGCAAATGTAATCCCGCCCTCAACCGTAGCAAGCCATGGCTGCCATAAGTAAGAACTGGCATGCGTATTGGCCAGCCATTGATAACTGGTACTATCTGCATTGCTGGTACCGCTCAACCAGCGGTAGCTGTACCCCACGCTGCCCGACACCTCAACCGGCCCCAACGAAACGGCGAACACATGCACGGGCCACGCCAATGCCAGCAGCACCAGCATCGCCATGACCATATCAGATCGACTCCCCGATCGACTTACCGTGCTGTCAATATTAAAATTCATTAATTATTATCATTGTCCTTGATGACGACGGGAGTGCGTGCACGCAACCCCTCAATCAACCCCTGCCACGCTGCATCAGCCTGCTCACGCATCAATAATTCACGCGCCCGTGGCTCAGCGGCCACGGCATCGTTCAACACTGCCGCAGCACGCTCACCCAGCCGCAACACCACCACCCCCTGCAGCAACATCACGGGATCCGAAATGTCCCCTGCCACCATTTTATCTAGCACCTGCTGCGCCTCAGCGGCCAGCATGCCGTGATGCACATACCCCAAATCCCCGCCCCTGGCGGCTGAACTGTCAGCAGAATGCAAGCGCGCCAACTCCGCAAAATCCGCACCGTTGCGCAACTTGCCGACCAGCTGGGCGGCCTCCTGCTCGGCCACTTTCCACATTTGCGCAGATGCCGACGGCGCCACTTTCAGCAAAATCAACGAAACACGCACACGCTCGGGCGTGGTGAATTGATCCAGATGATCCTGATAATACTGACGCACTTCCGCCATGCCTGGCACAGGCACCTGCTTCACCTGCGCTTCAAGCTGTGCCAGCTTATCTTCGTCTTCCAGGCGGCCACGCAACAACGGCAGGGCACGCTCCCTGTCCGCACGCCATTCTGACGTACCCGACAGACGTTGCTCAATCTGGGCCAGTTTGGCATCCACCGCCACCGTATTCGCCACAATACCGCGACGCCTGATTTCCTGCCGCAACAGCACTCGATCAACCAGACGTTGCGTTACCTCAAGACGATACGCGGTCAACTGCTCCGGTTGCGGCGCGCCGTGAAAAAACCTGCGGCGCATGCCCTCATGCAGGGCCGCCTGGAACTCCTCGCGGGAAACACTCTCTTCCCCCACCATTGCAAAAGGCGTTGATATTTCAATGGAAGACGACTGAACTGCACCAACCGCCGATTCAGTCATTGCATCAGGCGCCGCGTATACCGCCGGCACCAGTGCCACGGCTAGCAGCGCCACCCCTCCCTGCCAGGCACCCAAACGCCACCCTCTATTTGGCATGGCAGGTCAAGCATACCGCACTGCCCTTCGGATCTACGCGCAGAAAAGTAGGGTTATAATCAACATGCGGATCATGGCACGACGCGCATTCCACATAGGGCTGTGGCTCGCCGGCAAACCGGCCACGCGTGCCCACGCGGGTATACAGCTTCATATCCGTCTTCTCAAACGCCAGCGAGCCCTCCACCGGCGTGTTCACCCACCATACGCGCTCAGTGCCCACAATGGCGGTACTGGCCTGATTAAAATCCTTGTCCGCACCCGGACCGGAAGGGTTGGAGGACGAATACCCCCCTCCCGCAAATTGAATACCGACAGGATGGTCATTGGTCAAATCCTTGCCAAGATTGGTAATCACACTGGGCGGCGCAATGCGGCCACCTACTGTAGAGGCCTGACCACTCCAGCGACCCGTGCTGAAACCTTGCACAATACGTCCCGATCCTGGCTCATTGAGCAATGAATCCATTGCCTGGGTACCATCGTGGCACGACAGGCAGGCCAGCGATACCGACCCCACCTGCTCCACATGAGCATCCAGCGTGGTGGTACCCATCTGATCGTAGGTCTGGAACCCATTAGGATCAAGATTACGGTTCCACAGCGGCACAGCGGCCGCCTCATTGGCACCATGAGGGGTATGGCAGAACACGCAGATCTCGCGCGTACCGCTGAACTGACTGGCCGCGTTAATGCCGGTACTGCCCAGATTGTGCTTGGTATTAAAAATTCCGGCCAAAGCCCCCCCCGCCACCAATAATAGCAGCACAGCAATAATCAGATTTTTTCCGGAGGCCGTGTGGCTACGGTACTTTATTGTCATCTTCCCACCCCTAATCCTTAGCTTTCTAACACAGGGGGTTTTGCGCTGTCAATGAAAGCCGGGGAAAACGGGCCGAAAAAATACACAGGGAGAAATACTCCCTCTCACTCCCCACTCTGCATCACATGGAATCATAAAAAAAACGGGCACCCCCACTGAAAGCGGGGGTGCCCGTGATTAACGACTGCTCAGACTATAAAAATGGATAATGCATCCACCTGCCGCCGGTTACTTTGACGAGAAGGTATGGTTAACACCCACAGAGAAGGATGAAACATCCTTGCCTGTTACGCCACCCACACCCTCAACCGTGTACTTGGCCGCAGAGTCGTTGCTGACCATGGTGTACAAAGCATAGGCTTCCGTGGTCTTGGACAGGGCATAGGACGCGCCCAATGCAAACTGGGTCGCACCGGTATCCGCCACACCACCCGTCTTGTCAGCCACGGCGAGCGCCGCTTTCAAGGTGATGGCATCCATCTTGTGCGCTACGTTCAGGTACCAGGCATCACGGTCATTGTTTGTACCGCCCTTGTCCGCACTTTCCCAGATGGCGCCAATGGTCGTCGCCCCACCCAAGGTAAAGGCACCGCCAATCTTCCATGCCGTAGCATCATCTGTTCCACCGGGAACAGTTGTAAAGGCGTTCAACGACTCATAAGCAGCCGTCAGGTAAAGTGGGCCCTGCGTGTAAGAACCGCTCAAGCTGTAGGCATCCTGGTCACTTGCGGCCGTGGTCAAGGGCAACTCATCGCTACCGCCAGGACGAGTGCTATAGGCTATCGCGCCCTTGAAACCACTGATGTCCGGCGATCTGTACTGAATGGAATTGTCAAACCGGCCACCGAAGGTAGCCTTGTCTGAATTAACCGCGCTTATAATTCCGTTATAATCACCACGGGTATCAACAAAGATATCCATTCCCTGGGTTGAATTCTTGTAGGGTGTATTGATACGCCCCGCCAGCACCGTGCCGAAACCACCGCTCAAACCCACGTAAGCATCACGTTTCTTGGAGCCCCAGGTGCTGGTATCAAACGCCACTTCCTGTTCAAACTGCCACATCGCTTTCAGGCCACCGCCCAGATCTTCATCACCCTTGAAGCCTAGACGTGAAGCATTGCTGCTAATAGCAATTGCCTTGTCTTCATATCCTGCTGCGGCGTCATCGTTGCTACTGAAATCCACTGACATACGGGCCTGACCGTATACTTCAACACCCGCCTGCGCCAGCACAGGCACCATGAATCCTGCACTTGCCACTATTACCGCCAATTTTTTATGCATATTACTCATCTCTCCACTCCCCAATTAAGCGTTCATCTCCTAAAATATCTTGCAAAAACAGCATACCAACACTTTATGACAACTCGGTGACAACCACCATAAAAAAACGGGCAGCCCTTCATAAAGACAAGGCTGCCCGTCTATACCTCCCCCATACCAACGGGGAAAGCGCACCACAAGCGGGGTTACTGCGCCCCCGCTCTATGCTTTACTTGGATGAAAAAGTATGATTAACACCCACAGAGAAAGATGAAACATCCTTGCCTGTTACGCCACCCACACCCTCAACCGTGTACTTGGCCGCAGAGTCGTTGCTGACCATGGTGTACAAAGCATAGGCTTCCGTGGTCTTGGACAGGGCATAGGACGCGCCCAATGCAAACTGGGTCGCACCGGTATCCGCCACACCACCCGTCTTGTCAGCCACGGCGAGCGCCGCTTTCAAGGTGATGGCATCCATCTTGTGCGCTACGTTCAGGTACCAGGCATCACGGTCATTGTTTGTACCGCCCTTGTCCGCACTTTCCCAGATGGCGCCAATGGTCGTCGCCCCACCCAAGGTAAAGGCACCGCCAATCTTCCATGCCGTAGCATCATCTGTTCCACCGGGAACAGTTGTAAAGGCGTTCAACGACTCATAAGCAGCCGTCAGGTAAAGTGGGCCCTGCGTGTAAGAACCGCTCAAGCTGTAGGCATCCTGGTCACTTGCCGTGGTTGTCATGGGCAGATCATCACTGGAGTAATTGGTGCTATAGGCTATCGCGCCCTTGAAACCACTGATGTCCGGCGATCTGTACTGAATGGAATTGTCAAACCGGTTGTTAAACGTGGCGCTGTTTGAGTTAACCACACCCATAATTCCATTGTAATCGCCGCGGGTGCTGGCAAACACATCCATTGGCTGGGTTGTATTCTTGTAAGGTGTATTGATCCGTCCAGCCAACACCGTACCAAATCCACCGCCTAATCCGATGAACGAATCACGCTTCTTGGAACCCCAGGTGCTGGTATCAAACGCCACTTCCTGTTCAAACTGCCACATTGCCTTCAAGCCATTGCCCAAATCTTCATCACCCTTGAAGCCAAGACGTGACTTATTGCTGGTGATAGAAATTGCCTTGTCTTCAAACCCTGCTGCAGTGTCATCGTTGTTGCTGAAATCCAGGGACATGCGTGCCTGACCGTAAACTTCCACACCCGCCTGCGCAGCTAACGGTGCGGCCAGAACACCTGCTACTGCCAAAGCAATTAACTTCTTTTGCATTTTCATTTGCTCCCTATAAATTTAAGTGCATGTTAAACAGAAATAAAGCCACAAACATCAGATGGCATGGGGGCAACTTTACAAGGCTGACCCACGAAGATGCAACACCTTTCGTAACGAAAACCACAACCGACGCCAAAGTGTAGCAAATATGATACAGCGGGTAAAAATTAAAGTGTGTCGCCGTGCTCGCGAACCATTAATTGGGACATCCCCGTCCCAATTAATGACTGCGCCCGGCAACAAGTACGCCTGCAGCGCCCGGACAGGCCTGTCGTTGTTTCCCCATGTTGTCTATACGGGTGCTCTCGCACTCATTCCGACAACACAGGGAAACCTCGGCTATCCGGGGCTTGCCCGCCACCGCTCGCTTTCGCGTCGCCCTCCCTGGCGGGCGCTTCTGTATCTTCTATTATTTGGATGAGAAGGTGTGGTTAATGCCCACCGAAAAAGATGAAACGTCTTCACCCAATACACCATTTACGCCATCAAGACTGTATCTGCCAGCAGAGTCATTACCCACCATGGAGTACAGGGCATACGCCTCGGTGGTCTTGGACAAGGCATACGACCCGCCCAGCGAAAACTGATTAGCCCCGGTATCTGCCACGCCACCAGTTTCGTCCGCCATGGCATAGGCAGCCATCAGAGCGATGTCACCCATCTTGTGCTTCACGCTTAGGGTCCAGGCGTCACGATCACCATTTGTAGCGGTGGTACCGCCCATATCCAGACTTTCCCAAATGGCGCCGAAGGTGGTGTGGCTCATCAGTGTGTAGCTGCCGCCGATCTTCCAGGCAGAAACATCATCACCGCCCGCACCCAAGGCATTCCATGACTCATAACCGGCGGTCACAAAAATAGGGCCGCTGGCGTAAGTGCCGCTCAAGCTGTAGGCATCTTCCTTGCCCTGGGCTGTCGTCATCGGCAGGCTGTCGCCCGTCGCGGCACTCGGCACAATATACGCCGCCATCGCGCTAAAGCCACTCATGTCCGGTGACGCATACGCCACCGCGTTGTCTGCGCCATTCTCATCATTCCAGCCGGTATTCCCATTCAGCGAACCTATAATGGCGTTGTTATCGCCACGGGTGTTGCGGAAGGGATCCAGGCCACTGGTCGCAATGCGGTAAGGCGTGCCCAACTTGCCCGCCAGAACCGTACCAAAACCGCCGCTCAAACCGATGTAAGAAGCACGACGGCTGTCATTCCAGTTGCCAGTGTCAAAAGCAACTCCCTGCTCAAACTGCCACAGAGCCTTCAAGCCACCGCCCAGGTCTTCATCCCCACGGAAACCAAGACGTGAGCGATTGCTGGACACGGCAAGGGCGCTGTCTTCATTCGTAGCCACTGGATCGTTATTACTGTTGAAATCCAGGGACATACGTGCCTGGCCGTAAATTTCAACGCCCGCCTGTGCGGCTAACGGCGCAGCCAAAACACCTGCTACTGCTAAAGCAATCAACTTCTTTTGCATTTTACTCGCTCCCTTAAAAAATGTATTTTATGCGTACGAAAACATTACGTTCCAGATGGTAATACAAAGGTTAGGTTGACGGTGCGCAACACCAAATGCAACATTTTTTATCAGTAGGGCGATAAATTGCACCAAAATGTGGCAAATATGAGACGGTGCGCCAAAAATTAAAAGGGGAAGCATTTATACAAAAAATTAAGGGCGGCTGAAATCAGGGGCCTGCAACAAAACAACCCCGCTGCTCTGGGCTAGCGGCCAGTAATTTTTGCCCTGTGTCGCCAAAGGCAATGTCAACCGTATGGCCAGATCAAGACAGGCCGCCGGCGCCCGCCAGGGAGAGCGAGGCGAAAGCGAGCGGTGGCGGGCACCCCCCGGATAGCCGAGGTTTCCCTGTGTTGTCGGAATGTGTGCGATAGCACACGTGTAGACAACATGGGGAAACAACGACAGGCGTAGCGGCATTGTGGTCGCCATGACGCGCGGCGTAGTCGCGTGTCGTGGCGAACGCAGGCCTGTCCGGGCGCCGAAGGCATACTTGTTGCCGAGCGCAGTCATTTTAGGGATTGGGATATCCCAAAATGGCTCACGAGCACGACGACACACTTTTTACACACCAACATCTGACCATACCGCAAGCTCATTACCGCTTGGCTCAATAAAATGAAAGCGGCGCCCACCGGGAAATGAAAATATGGCCTTGCTGATCACCCCCCCGGCCTGCTTAACCTTTACTTGTGTAGCCTCCAGATCCTGGCTGTAAAAAACCATTAATGCCGCGCCCTTCTCAGACACTGATGCGAGCTCGGACCTGAAAAAACCCCCGTTCAGACCCTGATTCGAGAAAGCGGCATAGTTCGAGCCGTAATCGACAAAGGTCCATCCAAACGCTGTTTCAAAAAATTGCTTTGTTGCCTGAATATCTTTTGCAGGATATTCAACATAATTGATTTTCTCATGTTTATTCATCACCGTGTCCTCTCTAGGAACATCATTATGGCGTTATGATGCCGCGTTTCTTAACGGTTGGGCGCCTGTTCTCCACACAAACCGGGACTGTCGCACGGAGAATGGTTAATAATCTCGACCTTCGGATTACCATTGCTGAAACGTCGGAGATAGAAACCCACCCATGCCGTGTTATTGGAATAATCTTTTTCTATAAAGACCTTGTCAGGATTCGCCGTACTGACGAGATAGTAGAAACCTTCAGGCGCGCCGGTAATATCCAGTTGCTGGCCGTTCGTCGCCTGATGGTATTGATCAACCCAGCCCGGACTAATGCCCTGGTAAGCCCCTGCGCAATCAGAATAGACTCGGTTGAGCGCGTTTGAATTACCCTCAAGCTTGTACCAGTCAATCAGACAGAAGGTGGTTTTGAGCGAATTGCCGCCAAACACTGGGCCGCTGGGGCTGCCCTGCCGCACCTCAAACAACGCGATGCCGTCGATGTGCCAGTGATTATGCTGCTCATGAAACGCGAACCGACTCACCACTTTCTCCTCGACGACATTCCCGTGCACGTCCAGAATTTCCTGAATGGCCTCTTGAACCTGCAACGTATCACTGATCGGGAAGCCTGGCCGCATCCGCCATGGTCCCACGCCTGTATTTGCCACGCCGTTCGAGAACCGCAGTATTTCGCGCTGCTGCTTATTCACAAGCTGGAGATGCAAAGGAACAACTGTGCGCAGATCCGGCAACTGGGCATTAACGTTGTCGGCCACCGCCGGTCCCGAAAAAAACAGGGGGGCGCCCAACGCCAGGGCCAGAGCCAGTGAATAAGTCATGTGTCTTCTCATTGCGCATTTCCTTACATTAATTTTGATGGTTCTTTACGGGGAAAATCTAATAACTTGACATCCATTTGTGCAAGACACGGTCAATCTGTGGTTGACCCATGGCATTATGCAGCATAACGGTGCCACACCTGTTTTTCAATATGATGTATACAACAATAATTCAACCACACCTGTCTCACGTATTCATCAGAACCACCGACCAGTGAAAGTAGCATGGCTGCAGACACACGAAACAGTGCAGGCACTTCAAGCAACGAGCCAATGAAAGAGACACCCCACATGGTCATGGCGACCAGAGCGGTAATCACAGGCGATGGAAGCCTGAGTTCGAACGATTGCATGTGAATGACCTTGATATCTGACGTGATGTAGAAAAACACAGAATATCACCCTGCCATTAGACCTAATACCAGCCATGCACTCATGCAGCACCCCCTCCCTCACGCCAGTCTGGCACACAACCCTTTCTCTATAAATACAATTGTTTATGCCATGACATAGTGACCTCCACAGCCCAAACCAACCCGATGCTTCACCCCACCCCACGCGCAAATAACCCTGTCGTAGAAAAGTACGGCATAATATGTGCTGAACCCGACTTGAGCGTATAGGCCCATGATTGCAATTTATGACCGAAAAGGCTTTGATGTGTTGTTGACGGTGCGGGCGCCTACCCTGCGGGGTGCCCGGCTGATGGGTGCGGCATTGGGCAATGCCAATATGGTGGAGTTTGATTTACGCGGGGCGGATTTGAGCGGGGCAGATTTATCGCATGCTGATTTACGGCTGGCGAATTTTCGCGGCGCCAACCTGAAAGGGGCCAATCTGACCGGCGCCGATGTTACCGGCGCCGATTTCACTGACGCGGATGTGAGTGATACGGTGCTACAGCCTTCCAACCTGGCGGCGGTCATTGCCCAGCTTGTGGATGACTGACCGCACCCTCACCAGATTTCCTGCGCCATTTCTACCACATCACCCACGCTGATGACGCGGTTACGGCCACGGGCCTTGGCATCATACAAGGCACGGTCGGTATGGCCCAGCAGAACATCCCCATTCATTTTAATGGCGTGAGGGTCGTGCTCCGGGTTAAACGTGGCAATGCCTATGGAGATGGTGACGGAAAACTGCTGGATACCCTGTTCACTGCCGGGCGCATGCCGCTGCAGGGTAAAACGATGTTCTTCAATACTGCGACGAATACGCTCGGCGATTTCCAGCGCGCCTTCGGCACCGGTCTGGGCCAGTAGCACCGAAAACTCTTCACCGCCGTAGCGTGCCAATACGTCACCCCCGCGCAATTGGGCACGAATAACGGTGGCTATTTCACGCAGCACCTGGTCGCCCATTTGATGCCCGTAGGTGTCATTGACACGTTTGAAGTGGTCAATGTCGAGCAGCAGGCACGACAGGGAACGCAGGTTACGCCGTGCGGCGGCCACCTCTTCGTTCAAACGCTGGTCAAAGAAACGCCGGTTGTTGACGGCGGTGAGGGTGTCCGTCAATCCCTGGCGCTTGAGCCGCTCAAGGTTGACGGCGTTCTCCACGCAAATGGCAACGATGGCGGCAAAATGCTCGAGAATATCGGCGCGCATGCCCTTGACGAAGCGTTCGCGGTTATAACTACCCAGGTTAAGGCTGCCAATGAGTTTGCCGTAGCGCACCAAGGGCAGCAATGCAACGCTGGCAGGGCGGGGTAATTGTGGAAACAGTCCGGCGTGGCGATTGGGCTGAAACGGCCCAATCATGGGAAACAGGGAGTAAGGGTGCAATGAATCCAGGCCGTCCAGGCTGCTGACAAAAATCAGCATGGGCTGGTCAGCCACCGGAATACTCTCTTCCTCAAGGGTACGCCGCACTTCATATTCAGGATCGACCAGCAGCAGTGTGACAAGATCCCACTGAAAGTTGGCGGTGTCGGGGTATAGCAGCGCCTCGATGAGCTCCCACAACGACCCTAAACCGGCCAGACGCAGTTCCAGTGCCTGAAAGCGCCGTAATTTACGCTCATTCTGGCGGCCTTCAGCCAGTACATTATCGAGTCGTTGACGTAACGATGCCTCTGCGCCGTGTGCGCCAATCATATCGGGCACCGCAGGTGTAGCAGACATTTCGGCACGGCGGATGCTGAAGCCATCGGCCGGATCATCAGTGTGGCGGTTTTCCACCCTCCCCCTCCGTAACGGTTTGGCTGACGCTGTAATAGTGGCAGGTTGGTCATGGCCACGCAAGCCAGGCGCGCCTTTATCACCTATAATGTCCACCATGAACATCAATCCACACACGGCATCACCCTCTGCTGGCATTCTGCCCTATTTGTTATTAGCTGCGATAAGTCTAGGTTTTTTCTATAATATTCACGCGATTCCGCTGTTTGATGTCGATGAAGGTGCGTTCAGCGAAGCCACCCGCGAAATGCTGGTGCGTGGTGATTTCATTTCAACCTACCTGAATGGCGTGCCACGTTACGACAAGCCGATTTTGATTTACTGGCTACAAGCGGCCAGTGTAACGCTGTTCGGTATTAACGAATTTGCACTGCGTCTGCCGTCGGCACTGGCCGCCACCGCATGGGTTCTGGCGATATTCTTTTTTGTCAAAACACTGCGCGATGGCAAAACCGCTTTTTACGCGGCCATCATGATGGCGACGGCGCTGGAAATATCGATAATGGGCAAAACCGCCACTGCCGATGCGCTGTTAAATCTGTGGATTACCTCGTCCATGCTGGTGGGTTATCTGTTCTTTCATACCCAACGGCAAAAATACCTCTACTGGATGTTTTTTTTCATTGGCCTGGGCTTTCTCACCAAAGGCCCGGTGGCGGTCATGATTCCATTGGCGGTGAGTTTTTTGTTTTTTGCCATCAAACGTGAATTCAAATTATGGCTGCGTGCGGTGTTCAACCCCATTGGCCTGATTATTTTTCTGGCGGTTGCCATGCCCTGGTATGTCGCGCAATACCTGAAGGAAGGCGATGCGTTTATCCAGGGGTTCTTTTTCAAGCATAATATTGACCGCTTTCAAGGCGCCATGGAGCAGCATGACGGCAGCATTTTTTATTATGTGCCGGTCGTGCTGCTGGGCTTGTTGCCATATACCACGGTGTTACTGGGTACGTTGCTGCGCATCAAAACCATCATCAAGGACGATTTACAGTTATTCCTGCTGCTGTGGTTTGGTTTTGTATTTTTGTTTTTTTCGCTGTCCGGCACCAAATTGCCGCATTATGTAGTGTATGGTTTCGCACCATTGATCATATTAATGGCGTTGCACTTGATGAATACGCTGCCAGACCGGCGCCCACCGGGCATGCGCGCAAGAATCGGGCTGTTTCTGCCGCCACTGCTGTTTTTTGCGACCTTGCTGTTTTTACCCAATATTGTCGGCTATGCCTTGCCTCAAATCCGTGATGACTTCATGAAGCTGGCGCTCGCCGACTACCAAACCCTGTTCACACCGGCATACCGGATTTTTTTCGGTGTTGCGGTATTGTTAACCCTGTATTTCATGGTTGAGAACCGGCTGGAATCCTCCCGCAAGCTGCTTTTGAGCGGCCTGGTCACAGCGTTTGCCGTATCGAATTTTTTAATTCCTGTCGTTGCACACGTTCAACAAACGCCCATAAAAGAAGCCGCGCTGATTGCGAAGCAGCACGATTATACCGTGGTCATGTGGCGCCTGAGTATGCCGAGTTTTAGCGTATATAGCGAGCGTCTGGTGGAAAAACGCGACCCGCGCACGAATGATATTGTCATCACCAAAAGCATTTACCTGGCTACGCTCAGAAATACTGAAATCATCTATGAGAAAAATGGCATCGTACTCGCCAAAGTAGGAGCGCAATGACACCTGCCCGGTTTTTTCAGGTAACCGTTGTGGTAATGGCCTCACTATTGTCAGGCGCCTGTGCTGGCCCCTCCACCCTTGTCACAGGCTCAACACCCGTGGCGTATGTGGCAAAAAATGACGGCAGCCTGTTTGCGCGCCATGCGCCGATGATAGTGCCGCAGAATCAATTCAAAACCCACAATCAAATTGGCCGGCCTACCGTGGATTATGATGTGCAGGATCAGGAAGAAACCCTGTACATTGACTCCACCTCACCGGTCTTTTACGCTCAGCAACAACCCTTCCAGACCAGCAAGGGTCAATACACCAATCTGATTTACCGCGTGCATTTTACGGAAGTGCCGTTTCAGCTTTTTCCCTTCAATCTTACCGCCGGAAAAAATGGCGGTCTGCTGATCGTGGTAACGCTCAATCACACCGAACAACCGGTGTTGATCACAACCGTACATACGTGTGGCTGTTATGTCGCCATCATACCGACGGCATTTCTACCGGCACAGGATTATCCCGCAACATGGGACACCACACATTCCCAAAATATTTATGGCGAACGCCTGCCATCACAACTCACCTACCCGGCAAACCCTGACACACACTATCGACCCGTAATATTCCTGCGTGACGGCACACACCGTGTAATGGATGTAACGATAGACACTGCAGAGGCCTATCATGCCGTGATTACGCCTGTCGAACCGGCTGAAACATTAAAAAACCTGCCATTGGATATCAATACTACCACCTCGTTTTACGCAACCGAGGGAATACGCAAAGGCTATGTCAAAAGGTCATTCAAACCCTTTGAACTGGCCTTGATGAGTTGGTGGGTACTCGATCCTTTCGTGGGCGTCGATAAGGAATTCAGCACTGATCCGAATAGCGGACCGGTATTTTACACCAGCCTCGCGCCCTGGAACCGCCAGGACTCAGACATGCGAAACTTCGCAAACTTCCTGACATTTTGGGGATGGCGGTTGTAGTGACCACTCTTCATATCAACCATGTCACCCATGATGGGCCATTGTCATTTTCCAAACTGAAGCGCGTCGACTTTTTTGCGTAACTGCGCCGCCTCAGCGAACATTTCCAGTACGTCATACTCTTCTGCGTACTTGTTGAAAATGATACCCACCGTCTTTTTTTCATCACCCGAAAAGTTATCAGACAACGCCATGAGCCTGACAACCATGGGCCAGGCTTCAGCGAATCGTTGCTGTTCAGCGGCAACGATAGACAACTCGGCCAAGCGTCGGCCAATCTTGCTCTGATCCGGAACAGGCAGTGACTCCTGTATTTTCAGGGATGCCTTATAATATTCTTCGACTTCAGAATACTTCCCAAGCTGTTTCTTGATTCTGCCCAGATTGTAAAGCGTCTGGGACTCCAGAACCGGCCCAAGATTACCCATGCGCACATTTATCCATGCGCGACGACAGGCATCTTCTGCAACATTCAGCTGACCGCCATGCTCGGCATCGGTGCATGCCTGCGCATAGCGGTCCATCGTTACGCGATTCAGTGGATTCGCGCACCCTGCAACCAGAACTCCCACAGCCACGCCAAAAATCAAGGTTTTCATTATTTCCTCCAGAATATGACACTCAAAAAGCGGGCAACCACATTGACCGATCCGGCTCAACTTTTACGTCTTGCCCGTACCCACCACAGGCATGCAATCGCCAGGGACAGGCTCCATATATCCATGCTCCCACCACCACCCAGCTTGAAATTATCAACCCTGTTCCAGTTGTCATCCTTGCCCCCCTCTTTTGTCACCGTGGTGGTGTGCTCCGCCGTTACCACAGACATGGAAACGGCCTGTGAAAGATCATAGTTATCAAACCGGCTTAACGTTTTGGAAAGTTGCTCACCAAAATTCTGCGTCGCCGCAAGCAAACCATGAGTGGACTCCTGCGCCCGTGCACCATTCAGGCCGTAGCTTGTTGAATGAGTGGTGCGTCGATCATTACCACTCTGCCTGAAGATCAGGGCATTACTTTCAATATGAATGACTTTTCCATCGATATGCGTCGAGGTCACCGTCTTGGCGGAGGGTACCAGAAAAGCACCGACGATGGTCGCATCGGCAAGGCCACCGGGGCCGCTTTGCTGGTCACTTTGATCCTGCTCATAGGACAACAGAATTACAATCTCCGCATCGTACATTGACCGAATCTGACTCAGGGAAATTTTGGCATTAACATCCTCCAGCGCCACGACAGATACCGACCTTATGTACTTCGGATTTGCGAGGAGCTGTTGCTTGAGCAGATCGGCGGCTTGCCGCAACATTGTTTTGGGTATGTTGTGATTTTTATCAGGCACAAACGCAATGGCAACCGACGCAGGAAATGCCAACGATGCTTTTTCAGTTACTTGCCTTGAATCCTTTACCGGCTCAATGATCGTAGCCAGTGGTTGAGACGAGGTGTTGCGCGTCGCGTATTGGGCACAGCCAGAAAGGGTGGCACTGGCCATTATAACCAACGACACCATACCGAGAGAAAGACGTTTTAAAGTAGACATGACCATGACCCCTGTTAGTGAATGACTGGGGTCATCTTAGCCATGAGGACAAATATAAATAAACTTTATTGTCAATAGTTTATGTTTATTATCATTATGGTATATTATTAATATACTATTTGTCGTCTACAGAGGATGACCCATGACCCAGACTGCGGCGGTCATCGACACACTGAAACACGCCCTGAAAAGCCACGGACTGACTTACGCTGACGTGGCACGCGAGCTGCGCATGAGCGAGGCCAATATCAAACGCATGTTTGCCTCCCGACGTTTTACGCTGATGCGACTGGAGGATATTTGTCGCCTCATGCACATGGAGTTAATTGACCTGATCAATCTCCATGAGGAATCGCGTCAGCGCATTACCCGCCTCAGCCTGGAACAGGAGGAAGAATTGATACGTGATGCCAGACTTTTGTTTGTCGCCGTCAGCGTACGCAACCGATTGAGCTTCAGTGATATCATCACCCACTACACAATATCCAGAACGGAATGCATACGCTATCTCGCCAAACTTGACCGGCTCAAAATCATCGACTTATTACCGGACAATCGCATCAAGCTGCGTATTGACGAAAATTTCCGCTGGCTACCCAACGGCCCTATCGAACGTTTTTTTGAAACACAGATTCAAAACCAGTTTCTGAAATCGGATTTCACTTATGCGCTTGCGCAGCGCTTGTTTCAATTTGGCCTGTTAAGCGATGCCTCCATTCAGATCATGCTTAACAAGACAGAATCCCTGGCCAAGGATTTTATGGATTTACACCGCCAGGATGCGGGTTTACCCTTGGCGCAGCGGCATAATATGGGCATGATGCTGGCGCTACGCCCCTGGGAGCTGGGCGTGTTTCAGCCCTTGCGACGACATTCCGACGATATCTAACGCACCGCGCACACGACACTGATGACCATGCCAATTGATACCCACCTGATTACCCGAAGATCCATTGCCGAACAGATAGAAGAACTGGGGCAATTTCGCATCGCCATATTCAGGGATTGGCCCTATCTCTACGATGGCAACATGCCGTATGAGCGCGACTACCTGTCTCGCTATGCCAGGTGCGAGAGCAGCTTTGTGCTTGTGGGACGCGATGCTCATGGCATCAGGTATGCGTGTACCGCCATTCCTCTCAAGCACGAGCTTCCACAATTTCAGCAATCTTTTCTGGAACGTCAGATCCCTGTTGATAATAAATTTTATCTGGGAGAGATCATGGTACGGCGGGAACTACGCGGCCAGGGTATGGGCAGGCTTTTGATGAACAAGGCGCTGTCAACCATCGCTGAACTCAATCACCCCTCTGCCGAGGTAGTGCTTGCTACAGTAATTCGCCCCTCAACACATCCGCTTAAACCCGCTGATTATAATGCCAGTGATCATCTCTGGACAAAATCGGGATTTGCACGAAGGGATGATCTTGTTATGACGCTTGACTGGAAAGATATTGACCAGGAGCGGGAAACTACTAAAGAGATGGTCTATTGGCTTAGAAAATAACTGCCCACCTTGTTACGCGCCTGTCCCTTGAGCATGATTCACACGTTCACTCAAATGTTGTTTGGCCCAGGCAATAAATGTTCGGGTACGGGCGGAAAGACGCCGGGATGGGGAATAGACCAGCGCGACCGGCAATGGCGCAGGCTCGTAGTTATCCAGAATAATCCGGAGCTGCCCGGTGGCAACCAGACTCTGAATTTGATATGACAGAAACAGGCTCGCGCCCAAACCATCCAGACAACCCGCAATGGCAGCATCACCATGATTGGTGGCAAGGCGAATATGGGCAAGCGCTACTTCCTGGTGGTGGGGCGAAGTGCCAAAGGTGATGTGGTTCGTCGGCATTAAACCATGCAGCTGAATAAATGGAATGTCGGCGATATCGTCGGGCTTTTCGATTTTTGCATGTGCGTCAAGAAATGCCGGTGTTGCGCAGACACATCGACGGACGCTACCGACAGGGGTGACGACCAGATCCATATTGCTCACCGCCCCTATTCTGACCGCAAGATCAATACCCTCTTCAATCAGATCAACCACGCGGTCTACCAATAACAACTTTACCGAGATTTTTGGGTATTGCACAAGAAAGGCATTCACAACCGGGCTGACGTGCAGCCGCCCGAACAGTACTGGCGCGGTCACGACCAGCGTGCCTGTCGGTTCTGTGCGGCGGTCACGCAATATGTCCTCCAGCTCCGAGAGCTCGCCCAGTATGCGGCGACATGCTTCCACATAAAGCGCGCCTTCTTCCGTGATATGTACACGCCGCGTGGTACGATCAAAGAGACGCACTCCGAGAGAGTCCTCGGTGGCCGCAAGTACTCGCACTACGGTTGGCAGCGAGGTATCCAGATGGTTGGCGGCAGCGGTCAGGCTGCCATTTTCTGCAATGGCAAGCACAACCCGCATGTGTTGAAGGGTGTTCATGGCTCATATTAGTCCGTATTTTGGAATAAATATATCATAAAATGGTCATTTATTCCATATATTGAACTGTATAAGCTGTTCTTGCCCGTCATGTCGTCGGGCCAGGATCACACTTAAGGAGAGTCTCCCATGAGCATTACAAATAAAATAGCCATTATTATTCTTGCTGACCCCAAGCCGGGTACTGACGAAGCGCTAGGACGGCTGTTCAACGCACTGGTCACCGCCTATGATGCCAAGCAGCGTGGCGACCAGGTGGATGTGGTTTTTCAGGGCGCGGGTACACGCTGGACGGAGTTAATCACGCGCAAGGATCATCCCGCCCACGCGCTGTATGAGGCGGTTAAAGATAACATCGTTGGCGCCTCCTGCGGCTGTGCAGATGTGTTCGGCGCAACCAGCGCGGTCAAGGACAACGGGTTTACTCTGTTGAAAGAAGCCAACATCCCTGGCACCAGTGGTGTAGCCAGCATTGCCGGGCGTCTTGCTGATGGATATCGGATTGTGACGTTCTAACCCGTTTCACCTGTGTTAACGCACGTGGCGATACTGCCACGTGCGTGTTTTGGAGGACCCTATGTCAACCCCTTATCATTCAGAAGAATGCCATATACAGGCACTGGCCGGGCAGGTGCATCAGGCCGGCAGGAGTGGTGCGATGATTGCCACATCGATTATCCCCGGCGCCTGGCATTTTCTGGCGGCTCAACCCATGCTGATACTGGGCAGCTGGGACGGGCAGCGCGGTGCCTGGCCTGCGCTCGTGATGGGTGCACCCGGCTTTGTCAGAACGGTGGATGGCACGCAGGTTTTTTTGGATATGACCACCGCCTGTGCCGACCCGGACGATCCGCTGTGGGATAACCTGCAGCGTAACGGCCTGATCAGCCTATTGGCCATAGAGCTCGCAACACGCCGCCGGCTGCGCATTAACGGGCATGTGGCCGCGTTGCCAAACATCTCTCTGGCACATAGCGCCTTCGAAATGAAGGTTGATCAGGCGTATCCAAATTGTCCCCGATATATTCAGCGCCGCACGCTGCACATGGATGATCTTGCCTCTGCAATGAGTCCGGCGCATCAAAGCGTATCACTCAATGATGAGCAGGCGCGGTTGATCACCGCCGCCGACACCTGTTTTGTTGCCAGCGTCCACCCCGATCACGGCACGGATGTATCGCACCGGGGTGGAAAGCCTGGATTTGTCGAGATTGAATCGACTGACTGCCTGCGCATTCCGGATTATCCGGGCAACGGCATGTTCAATACCTTGGGAAATATCCACGCTACCGGTTTTGCGGGGCTGTTGTTCGTCGACTTCACCGCGGGTCGGCAATTACAGATTATGGGTGATGCATCCATCGACTGGAATACCAATAACACCGACATACAGCGGTTCTGGTCGCTGAAAATCCGACAGGTGCGTGAATCATCATTACCCCTGGGAGTGCGCTGGGAGTTCGTCGATGCATCGCCATTTAACCTGTAGATATACGTTTAGCCTTGAATCCGGCCTTTAAACACCGTATAAAGGGAGATAACAGGAGGCTCCCATGTCCATCGAACGTACCATTACCGGCGTTTACCGTGGCGCACCGTTTCACTGGGTGGGCGATGGCTTTCGCGTCAGCAACTACTTTCAGTCCGGCAATAATTTTGGGCGTAAAATCAGCCCATTTCTGTTATTGGACTATCATGCACCCTTTCATTATGCGCCAACGGATAATCAGAAACGTGGTGTTGGCCCACATCCACATCGCGGTTTCGAAACTGTAACACTGGCATTTGCCGGCAGCGTTACGCATCACGACAGTGCGGGCAACGGCGGTATTATTGACGCCGGTGACGTGCAGTGGATGACCGCCGGGAAAGGTATTCTGCATCGTGAATATCATGAAAAAAACTTTGCGCGCTCGGGCGGAACACTGCACGCGATACAACTGTGGGTGAACCTTCCCAGGGCACACAAAATGGACGAGCCGCATTATCAGGGCATCGTTGCCGCACACATGGGGCACGTCGAATTACCCGATAACAGCGGTTATGTGCGCATTATTGCCGGAAAATACCAGGGCACCAAAGGCCCGGCCAGGACGTACACGCCGATAAATCTGTTTGACATTCATATGCAACCCGGCGGCCATGCCCACTTTTCATTTCCGGCACATGAAAATACCATGATGCTGGTGATGAGCGGCGCTGTCACCATTAACAACACCACGTCCGCCACCGCCGCTGACTTCGTGCTGTTTGATAACACAGGGGAAAACATCACGATTAACGCGCAATCCGTTGCACATCTGGTACTATTGAACGGTGAGCCGATCCATGAGCCCTTCGTGCAATATGGCCCCTTCGTGATGACCACAGAGCAGGAAATCCGCACAGCGATTGATGATTTTAACAGCGGCGCCTTCGGCAACCTGGAAAATTAGATTCATGGCAAAGCAAATACTAGCGGAACGATAACCCTTGGGAATCACGTTCGACATTCATGCCCTCCCGCCCACATCCGCTGAAATTGTCACGGTGCGTGAGCAGATTCTACGTGACAAAACTGCACTTGAACGTGAGGACTGGAAAGTTTTCGCATTGATTATGGTGGTGTTTGTATCCAGCATGGTGATTGCACTGGTGGGGGGACGTGCCATTCTGAAAGACCAGACCAGCCCGACACTGGTCACCGCCATTGTGTATGGCTTTCCCTATGGCATGATCGTTGTCTTTGGTATTTCAATTACCTTTCGCCACAGGAAAATCGAGGTGCCGAAAAAAACCATGGTGATGGCCCTTGCCGCGCTGGAAAATATTACGCCCGAAGACCTTGCCACCGTGATCACATGGAAACAACAAGAGACTGCGATTGCGCACTATCACTCAAACGTCATTGCGCAGGGGCGTGAGCTGGTGCGTGGTGAGCTGGACGCAATGCGGCAACACCTGCCCGTTGCACATACCACCGACGATTAACCGATTACAGCAACACCCGCTCAACACCACCCAATTGCGTTTTCTCGACAAATTTCTGCTGCCAGCTTTCGCCTAATAATTTATTGGCCAATTCCACCACGATGTAATCCGTCTGCATGCCCGTGTCACCCACGTAGCGCGACAACCCCTGCTGGCAGGCCGGGCAAGAGGTGAGCATTTTGACCTCATTGTGCTCCACCGTCTCCGCACCCGTGAGTGCTTTGATGCCTTTGTGCAGCTCTTCCTGTTTACGGAAACGCACCTGGGCAGCAATATCAGGACGCGCCGTGGCAAAAGTACCCGCCTCGCCACAGCAACGATCAGAAAGCTGCACACCTTGTCCCATCAGCGTCGAGGCCACGCTAATGGGATTATGGGTTTTCATGGGGGTATGGCAGGGGTCGTGATAAATGTACTTTACACCCGATACACCGCTCAAACTTACGCCTTTTTCCATCAGGTATTCATGGATATCAAGCAAGCGACAACCGGGGAAAATGGCATCGAATTCATATTTCAAAAGCTGATCCATGCACGTACCACAGGATACGATAACAGTTTTAATATCCATATATGCCAGAGTATTGGCCATGCGATGAAACAGCACGCGATTTTCGGTGCTGATCTGGCGCCCCTTGGCTTCATCACCACTCGAAGACTGTGGATAACCGCAACATAGATAACCCGGCGGTAGCACGATTTGTGCGCCAACCTCATAAAGCATGGCCAGTGTTGCAAGGCCGATCTGGCTGAATAACCGCTCCGAGCCACAACCGGGGAAATAAAATACGGCATCCGAGGTTTCGCTGACCTTCGCAGGGTCACGCAAGATCGGGATAACATTTTTATCTTCAATGCCAATCAGTGCACGCGTGGTCTTGGTTGGCAGGCCACCCGGCATGGGTTTTTTCATGAACTGGATGATTTGCGTCTTGATGGCAGGCTTGCCGGTCGTTGCTGCCGGAGGCTGATCCTTCTTGCCGAGCAAACCAAAACGTTTGGCGATATGATGCGCGGCACGTTGACCGGCATAACCCCATTTAATCATGGTGCTACGCATGAGCTTTATCGTCGCAGGATCCGTGACATTCAGAAACGCCATTGCCGCGGTGGTGCTGGGGCTGGCATGACGTTGACCACGGTCTTTCAGAATACGGCGCATACGCACGGTAACGTCACCAAAGTCTATGTTTACCGGGCAGGGGTTCAGACACTTATGGCACACGGTACAATGGTCGGCAACATCGTTCATTTCATCAAAGTGCCGGATCGAAATACCACGCCGGGTTTGCTCTTCATAAAGAAATGCTTCAATGATCAGCCCCGTGGCGAGAATCTTGTTACGCGGCGAATAAAACAGATTGGCACGCGGCACGTGGGTATTGCACACTGGTTTACATTTACCGCAACGCAAACAATGACGAATGTCATCATTAAGCGCACCGAGTTCACTTTGCTCCAGAATCAGAGCTTCCTGCTGCACCAAACGTAATGATGGTGTGTAGGCATTCTGCAGTCCGGAGTCGATCATCAATTTTCCACGATTGAAACGGCCTTCGGGATCAACTTTTTTCTTGTACCCTGCAAACGCCTGCATTGCTGCGGGTTCCATGTAACGAATCTTGGTGATACCGATACCGTGTTCGCCCGAGATTACGCCGCCCAGCACGGTCGCCAGTGCCATGACGCGATCAACAATGCGGTCTGCCTCCTGCATCATTTCATAATCGTTGGAATTGACGGGGATGTTGGTGTGAACGTTACCGTCACCTGCATGCATATGAGTGGCAACGAATAACCGACTGGAACGAATATGCGCATGAATTTCATCAAACCGCTGATGCAGTTTCTCCAACTCACGTCCGGCAAATATCGCCTTGAGTGATCGCTCGACCTGATTACGGTAAGAGATACGCAAATCGCGCCGCTGCAGCAACACAAACAGGGTGTCGCCTTCCTGCACTTTGGCTTTCACCGTATCATTGAGCAAGTGCATACAAGACACTATTGGACTGTCAAGCTGTTGCAGAATTTCACGCCATTGCTGTTGGATTTTCAACAAATAATCCTGGGCGGCCGCCACTTTATTGGCGAGAATAACCTCGCTTTCCGTATCGGATGCATAGTCAGCGCTTCGGGTAAGTTTGGCAGGGCCATCACTCCCCAGGTAATCGAGCAATGCCGCCACCAGACGCAATTTGTTGGCCATGGATTGTTCGATGTTAATGCGTTCGATGCCTTCGGAATATTCCGCCAGACGTGGCAGTGGAATGACCACGTCTTCGTTGATTTTGAATGCATTGGTGTGAGCAGCAATGGCCGCAGTGCGGGTGCGATCCGCCCAGAAACGGGCGCGCGCTTCAGGACTCACCGCCACAAAGCCTTCGGCATCGCGCGCATTCGCCAGACGTACCACGTGCGAAACTGCGCGCGCCACGGCATCTTCCACATCACCCGCCACGTCGATAATCAATACCATCTTGGGCCGTTCGCGACGGGGTGCCTTGGTGCTGTAATTTACGGCGCGCACGTAACGCTCGTCCAGATGTTCCATGCCCGCCAGCAATACATTCGGCTGTGTATCAAGGTAGTCCTTGATTTCAACAATCGCAGGTACGGCACGGCGCAAATCAGCGCCAAAAAATTCCAGGCATACAGTGCGCATAAAACGCGGCTCGCGGTGCAGAATAAACACGCCAGAGGTAATCAGTCCATCACAGCCTTCTTTTTGTATGCCGGGCAGTCCACCCAGAAATTTGTTGGTAACATCCTTACCCAATCCAATTTTGCGCAACTCGTGGCCAGGAATGCGCAAGGTTTCGGATTTACCCGTGGGGGTTTTGCCATCGACCTGATAATAAGTCACGCGAAATTCGGCAAATTCCACGTCATGAATCTTGCCCAGGTTGTGGTTAATCCGTTCCACTTCCAGCCATTGCGCGTCAGGCGTGACCATGCGCCACGACACCAGATTGTCCAGACACGTGCCCCACAGTACTGCTTTTTTTCCGCCTGCATTCATGGAAATATTGCCACCAATCGTGGAGGCATCCTGCGAGGTCGGATCAACCGCAAATACATGGCCGGACGCGTAGGCACGCTCCGAAACGCGTTTGGTAATCACTCCGGCTTCAGCACGCACAGTGGCGACGGAATCGGGAACGCCGGGAAGGGTACGAAATTCCACCTGACCCAAACCTTCAAGTTTTTCTGTATTGATGACGGCCGTGTCGGGATGCAATGGCACCGCGCCACCTGTATATCCGGTACCGCCACCCCGTGGGATGATCGTCAATCCCAGCTCGATGCACGCCTGCACCACGTCCGCCATTTCTGCTTCGCTGTCAGGTGCAATAACCACAAACGGGTATTCAACGCGCCAGTCAGTCGCGTCCGTTACATGCGAAACGCGCGCCAGGCCACTGAAGTCAATGTTGTCACGCCGTGTTACTTTCGACAGGCGTTTGAGGGTTTTTTTGCGCAAATCATACTGGCTTGAAAACCAGTCCTGAAATGTTTGCACGGCCTTGTGCATGGCCTGTTCGAGCTCCAGTGCCAGCACATTATCTCCCGAACGTTCCCGAATCTGCTCAAGGCGTTGCATCAGCGTGTTGATGAGCGATGCGCGGCGCTTGGGGTTTTCCAGCAGGTCATCCTGAATGAACGGATTGCGCGATACAATCCACATATCACCCAACACTTCGAACAGTAACCGTGCCGAATGCCCGGTTCGGCGCACACCACGCAATTCGTTCAACACCTCCCACATGCGCTCACCCAGAAAGCGATTCACGATCTCGCGGTCAGAAAACGAGGTGTAGTTATAAGGAATTTCGCGAATACGTGAAGCGCTGCTACTCATAAGGGGTGGCCGGTAAATGTTTAATAGGAATGCTATTTTAGCACGCTTGGGAACGGATAATTCTTGCGTGGTTTGCAGGGGATTTGAAAGCTCGCCCTGCATGGGGAAAATAACTAACACTTTCAGGCAAAAAGTTGCGAAAATAGGCGAATTGTCACCTTCCTTATGTTGCTCAACGGCCATCCTGCCATGCACCCACAACACCTTAATCTGCTTCTGGATCTACTCGCCCAACCCACGGCACCGTTCCGTGAGGAGCACATTATCGCCTGCGCTAGCCATGTACTGGAACAGGCGAATGTGCCGTACTTTAGCGACCCTGTGGGCAACCTGATCATTGGTGCGACATCCAGAGCCCACTATCTGCGCCGTATCGGCGAGAAAAGCACCGAACCGCTAAGAGTATTTATTGCTCACATGGATCACCCCGGTTTTCACTGCGTGGAATGGCTGTCTTCTGATCGATCACGAGGCCGTCTGAAAGTACTGTGGCACGGTGGTGCGCCAGTAAAACATCTGGCAGGCGCGGCCGTATGGCTGGCAGACCGTCATGGCTGGGCCGGGTCGGGTACACTGCGCAAGGTGACGCTGATCGCGTCTAAACGTACCATTCACAGCGCCGAGGTGCTGCTTGATACGCCATTGAACACACCCGCCACGAGCTTGTACGGTGGTTTTCAATTTCGCGCGCCCGTGTGGCGACGCGGCAAAAAACTCTACACGAAAGCGGCCGATGATCTCGTCGGCGTGTTTGCGATCGTCGCCACTGCGCTGGAGATGTTTGGCACCGCCAAGCGCCGCGCCGCGTCCGCGCCGCCGTTTATCGGGTTACTGACGCGTGCCGAAGAAGTGGGTTTTGTCGGCGCGGTGGGTCACTTCGAACTGGGCTGGCTAAGCACAAAACATCGCCCCATCGTGTGCGTGAGCCTGGAAGCCTCGCGCACCTTGCCCGGCGCGATTGTCGGCAAAGGGCCGGTGGTACGGCTCGGTGACCGGCGCACCGTGTTTAATCCGGATGCATTGAAAGTGCTCACTGACCTCGCTGAGCACGTCTTGCCCGGCAAGCATCAGCGTCGCGTCATGGACGGCGGGGCATGTGAGGCCACCGCCGCCACTGCCTATGGCTTTCCTGCCATCGGCATTTCCGTACCGCTGGGTAATTATCACAATCAGGGCTTCGAAGGTGGGCCGGACTGCGCGCACACCGAAGGCCCGGCGCCTGAATTTGTACATCTGGATGATATTGCTGGCGAACTGGTGCTATGCCGCGCCCTGATGCAATCGAATCTGCCGTGGGGCGATGCGTGGCACAAACAGCGCCAGGCGTTGCAGAAAAACCTGCGTGGTTACCGTAAATTACTAAACCCATAAAACAGTACACCACCCGTACTTGATTCAACCCCGCCATACTATGCAGCAATGAATGCCGCTAAAACAAGTCTCCATCATCAATCTGATCGTGCTCATTCCAATTCTAATTAATAAGTGACCCATTATCCAGGGCCAGGCGACAATAGATTGAACCCTGTCCCGTTGCAATTCAAAATTTCTAAGTGCGGCCTCAAGATGCGTTTCAAGTGCATCCAATGAATCAAAAACGATATTGCCAAATGACTTCTCACGCAAATCATCCCAGAGATTTTCCACGGGATTGAGTTCGGGCGAATAAGGCGGTACAACAACATGACCACGTTCTCCGGCATAACCAATGGCACACTTCGATGCCATCCCGCACCATCCATTACCATAACAATGCGATCATCGTCGATGGCGCGCCGCCACTTCATTCAAGAAAAATTTGCATGCACTCAGTATTTTCTGATGGAAGAATCAAGGTGTCCAGGGAGCCATCGACGACACTGACTGCCGCATAAGCGTAGGTGTATTCACGCGTTTGCATCGCCTTGCAAACAGGCCGAAGGGGGTAAGGTGCCCAACATCGCCGTGGATCAGTGAGTCGCCCAAAGCGCGCCTCATCCTGAAACATCAAACGGAGCGGGCCTTGCCCTTTGCCTTGCCAGTGTTTATCAATGTCTCGCAGGACTTCAGGAAGTTTTTTTCCATTCTTCCTGCTTCTCAACATCCGCTTTGGGATGTTTTTTATCAGGCGCTAATTTTCGCCAGCCGTGCCGGTGCAACAAATTATCACGACCCGGCGCAAAGCCAGCGCCGACGCGAATTATAGGTGGTCCCAATGGCCGTGGCGTGCCCTGATTTTTTCTCCAGTGATTGGCGAGTTTCGCTCACAATCAATATTCCCGCTTGACCCGCTTTTTCCACAAAAGGAAGTAAAAACGCTTGCTCCTGCGGGTGGGTCAAGTAAGCGCGCCCACGACCACTACCAGTCTTTTCGCGTGACGATTGCGTCGGCTCTGGCCGACTCTGCTCCTTGATAAAAGAGCGCCTTAACTGGCAAGCCCAACCTGAAGGATACGCCTATCGCTTTTGCTGTGTTTTCCATTGAAAAACCAAAGTCTAAAGGAAATACAACCGCTTGCGCACGCCGCAGTTCATCAACCGTTTTGCCTCAAACAACTGCTTTCGCGCCGCATCAATCACTGACAATCCCGTCGCTGTTCTCGCCATCACAATCTCCTCTTGACATAATGACTTTATTATTTAACTATTTCATTGAAATTGGAGTTTAAGGGTCATCAGCAGGATAGATACCATCCTGCGATCCATCATCAGGTGTCGATCGAAGCGAAAAGCAAATAACATCTGGGAGAGAAACTTATGAAAATCACAAGGATGGACATCACAAGAAGTCTCATTCCTGCAGTTTTGGCCACAAGTTGCTTGTTGCTTTCTCAAAGCGCGTCAGCCGGGCTAACTTGGTTCAGTCGCGCAAATTGCATCAATAACGAAAGTATTTCTTGGGATTGGCCAGGAAATGACCGCTGGCTATGGACTTATAGCTACCACTATAACTACCGCGCAGGCAGGTGGGAGCAGACACTCGCAACCGGCTGGGAAAACACCTTTCGGTCGGCGGCGGTTCATTGGGGTGAAGGATTCTCTGGGGGATATTATGTCGTAGGTGATCACTACACATGGGTCAGCGGATACGGCCTATTGTACCTCGGCAGGACGCAAACCAACAATTGCAACCTCGGATATTTCTTCCCATATTGGTGACCATGGAGTTTCTGACATGAAAATGATACTTAAGATTTGCATTGCAGTTGGCGCACTAATCTGCGGCAACGCAATGGCACAAAACAGCGCTACTTTTGAAATTGTTGCGCCCGGCGCAATGCCTCTAAAGCCACCGAGTGGTGAAGTTGAGAAGTTCGCAGCCACCAATGCGGTGACAGAACAGGCAAGTGGTGCCGTCTACTATAAGGATCGTCGCAAACACGGCGATTTCCTTCGTGAGCGAAATACGGTACAAGATAGCGCCGACGGTAAAACTGTGGAAAGTCAGCACGATCTTAGTTCGCCTATCGCCGTCAAAGACCTTACGAAAGTGAAGTTGGCCTTTAACCCAAAAAAACATAGCGTCCAGCACAAGCTTCTGGCCGCCAGCCCGGCGGGCACGTTGACCAACAAAGGTTGGACAGGGCTTGACCGATATGTTGCTATTGAAAATGTTGGTACATACAAGCTAACCGAGATTGATCTCACCAAAACCAGAGGAAAGTTTTTTCTTTCAAGTGACGCGATCAATGCAAACGTCGAGAACTCTCCGGCAGCAACGAAGACGTTTATCGACGATAACGGCAATATCGTTGAAGAGGTTGTTTGGGTTTCAGAGGGCAAGTTTCACATGTTGACCTATGCCCCGGAAACTCAGCCATCTAGCACCGGAAATTTGCGCAATAAGAAGTTGATTACCACTTCAGCCCTTACCCTCGTTCAGGAACTTCGAAACTGACGTATGCTTGTTTGGACGAATTTCGCAATTTCTACAATTGTTTGTATATTTTCCATGGCCCCATTCCCTGGGGCCATTTTTTTTACTCCGATACTCGCGATTCTGTCCATGTACATCGCGTCGAAGAGAGTTCACTGGCTATTGATTCCAGCAAATCTTCTAAATGTCGCTGCAATATGGCTGGCACCAGGTTCCTTGCGTGATCAACCGTTCTTTCCTTACCTTGCCGCATTTGTGTGTACGTCAGCGTTGATAGCCATAGTTACGCAATTTCGCCAACGAATATTCCGATAAAGCACGCGTAGCTCGGTAGCGCTGGGTTGACAAATCCAGAAAATAATGGGGTCACAGGAATAATGGGTAGGGTAGAGAGCAGCCGCTCGGCTACCCTCCCTCATCAAACCGTGCATGCGCTACTAACGCACACGGCTTTCCGATGTTGTTCACACCTAAGCATGCGCCGATCTCCAGCCTGCTGTTGTTGGAACTTTGTATAAGCCGTAACGCTGATACAGCTGTTGACTTGGAAAGCGCCCCAGACCGATCCCTCGGTCTTTTACTTTATGCCGCTTCATTAGGTGAGTTCGCAGGCGTTCTTCTGCATACGTCCTGACCTTGCTTAAAGCACTGCTAGAGTTTTTATAATGGAAGTAGTTTGTCCAGCCACGCAGGCTTGCATTCATGCTGCCAACTATATCATCCAACGGGATCGGGGTACGATCTCTGGTCGTCAATTGTTTCATGCGCTCTTTGATTTTTGCAAGTGATTTGGTCGACGGACAAACATGAGCGTATCGCTTGCCTGACTTCCTTCCCTTACTCACTCTGATTTCAAATCCTAAGAAATTAAAGCTGCCCTGCCGTGCATCGACGATATGGGTTTTGGTCTCATTTAACTTGAGATCAAGCTTATCCATTATGTAGCGCATCCGTGCCAATGGCACATCTACTTTGCCTTTGCATAGCACGACGAAATCATCCGTATAACGAACAATTCGTGCTCCCAGTTTCTTATCTGGTTCATGCCTGTCCCAAATCCTGTCCAAAATATGTAGGTAGCAGTTGGCCAGCAACGGTTAAATGACACCCCCTTGCGGGGTGCCTATGCTGTTGGCTTTGCCACCACCCACGTTTCTCTTGGTGCCGTCCTTGTCCTGCTCTATTACCGGGGCTTTGAGCCAGAGTTTGATGATGTGGAGGATCGCTCCATCAACAATTCGCTCGGCAACAACGGCCAGTAATTTTGCGTGGGGAATACTGTCGAAGTATTTCGACAGGTCGGCATCAATGACTTGGGTGTAACCTTGGTATAACGCGTCGGCTATTTTATCGAGCGCTTGATGGGCTGATTTCTTTGGCCGGAATCCATACGAATTCGGGCTGAAATCGGCTTCAAAAATCGGTTCAATGATGAGCTTGGTCACCATCTGGGCTACGCGGTCACGGATCGTCGGAATGCCTGGTGGACACAGGCTGCCATCCGCTTTGGGTATCATGACGCGCCGCACCGGGCTTGGACTGTAGCTTTGATTTTTAACCCAGATTTTCCATTAGCCTCGTAGCGAGGGTGCGCAAGGTGCTGAAGATGGGCGAGAAAAGTTGAAAAACAGGCGAAGGCGTAGTCACTCTACGGTGACAGACTGTTTTTCAACTTTTCTCGCGCAAATTCAGTGCTTTGTGCGACCGCAGTAGAGTCTAATGGAAAATCTGGGTTTAAGGTCAGTGACTAGTTCCAACAAAAACGTGTCTATCCCTTCTCCGTTTTCTATGTCGTCAAAGTCGATCCCGTTAATGCCGGGACTGCCTTTGTTGGCGCGAACAAGGCGGTAGGCAAACATGAGGATGTCTGCCCGCCATACCTTGTCGTAGAGCGCGTAAAAGCGATAAGCCGGTTCTTGCTTGGCTTTGATATAGAGCTTCCTCTGTAGTGTCCTGATATTCTCAGAGGTAACTAGCACCATGGCAATCCCCTTTTCCTTCACTCTTTGGTTGCATCAACAAAGCAGGGCTGGCCCCTCGCTTCGCTCTCCCCTCAATCGTGGTTGTGTTGTCCGTCGATCTCAAGCAGTACTATGAGCCCCTCCGACTCCCGTTACAGTCTGCTGCGTTTTCGTTTCCTTATACGCAGCAGTCGATGGTCTCCCCACCACCGCAACGGGCCGGAAGCCAAGGGCAATAAATCTTCGAGAACATGCCGACCTTGCTACCCCGGGAGTCGATGCGCGCCACTTCCGTTATTTCAGCGCACATCCAACGGCCTTCCCCTTCTGACCACAGGGTCGGCTTCTCCAATTTAGTTTACGAGGCTACGTGTAGGTTCACTTGCGTTACGGCCTGCTCTCTTGCTGTGTGAAAACTCACGACCTCGTGTTACCACAACGCCGCTTTCTCATGCTACCAAGGCGTACGGACAATTCCTTGGACGGGACTTTAACTCGCTAGATTTACTGCTGTTACTGCGAACAGTCAGGCCTAACATAAGGAGGCCGACAATGAACACCACAAATACAGTCCACCTCAGTGAATCCTTGATAATCGAGATATTGATGTCGGCCGCTGCAACATAGTAATTACCCTGTGGTGACTGAAAGCGAACCAGAACACTGCGAAAGGTGCCCCAGCGATCGGTGTAGGTATCGAACAATGGCTTACCTGATTGCATAGCGGTCCAAAATACCGGCGTACCCTCAGGATAATCTGTCCAGTAATACGACACATTGTTGTATTTGAGATCATCGGCGGCGTAGCTGCTGGATGTGAAGTATACCGTGCCATGCTGTATGACATAAATGTACAGATAAGCAAAACCTCCCGTCGCGACATGGCGGGACATCTTATCCATATTCATCTGATCTTCTGTACGACGGATGCTATCAGCCGATATCGCGCCGTCGTGGAAATCTGTTGGCAATATCTTCGGCAGATTATTTGCCACCGCGACCAGCCGCGCATCGATACCCGACATATATTCATGGCGGCTGATCACATAAATTGCTGTAGCACTCAGCACCACACCAAGAAAATAAATAACCACCGCCAACAGCAAGCGCGGGGCGTGTATTCTATTCTGTTGAATCGACAGGGCCATGCGCCATTCCCCTCGGGTGGGCAACCTCACCCGTGATTCGCAAGATGTCGGGTAGCATCGGAAAGAGTAGAGTTCTCCGCCGAGCGTGTCAATGGAACTGCGGACCCCATGCTGATTCAAACCGAATTTCTTTCTTTCGTTTGAATCTTGCGGTATAGAAGCGGGCTGGCCTATAGGTTATAGTAAACTCTGCTTTCAAATCGCGCACGAGCATACTGAACAAGCATTAGACTATCAAATACCCTGCGCGCTCTGGCATGCGCATCACTCTTGTCAGAGCCGGAAAGGGTAGTGTGCCACCTATTAAACCTGTGGAATAATGTGATATCACCCAAATTAAATGCTGGATTTAAAGGTGATGGGCCCAAAAACTACCAGGCTTAGCAGGTGGCAACGTGGTACGTCGGGTTGTGCTCCACACCATGAGATAAGCCCGCAGAGGCGTTGCCCTGAAATCGCGCTTGAATTACCCAACGAGGTGTATCGGCATGAAATCAGTTTTTGTTCTTGAAGACATCGCCGATGCGTGCGCATGGCTGGTTAATATTGTAGGCGCGGTCTTCCCCGGTGTTACGATAAGCGAAGCCAGTACAATCGCGCAGGCCAGGAAGATCATATCATTACATTCGTTCGATCTTGCACTTATTGATATCAAAATGCCTGACGGTAATGGCATTGACATGATACCCGTGCTGCGTCATGCCAACCCCCATATTTGCTGTGTTATCTCGACAATTTTTGATGACAATGGCAATATTTTGCGTGCGCTACAGGCAAGTGCCGATGGTTATTTTCTCAAGGATCAGCCGGAAGCGCGTTTACGAGAAAATCTGGAGCGCATCCTGAATGGTGAACCGCCGTTATCACCCCGCGTGGCGTTGCGCATCCTTGACCATTTTCGTCGGCCACCCGCGCCCCAGAAACAGGAGACCAGACTCTCTGACCGTGAAAAAGAGATATTGACCCTGGTTGCAAAAGGCTTAAATCGTGCGGAAGTCGCCACGGCATGTAATATAGGCATCCGAACCGTCGCCTCCCATATTGGCACCATCTATCATAAACTCGACATTGCCAGTCGCTCCGAAGCCACCGTCGAAGCCATCCGAATGGGACTGATTCGGACTTGACGCTTTAAATATCCGCGCCTGGATACATGATCTTCATCGCGACAATTTCTGCAACCTCTTTTACACCTGCACCCGCACAGGGGGGAAGCGACACCTCCGCAAACGATAGCTAATACCCAAGCATGATGACACCCTTGTCTAAATAAACATGACACACCCCAGGCACAGGAATTTATTCAGAGATTCGCTGACCGGTAAAGCGTCAATCCCCATTTCCAAACTCCCAATAACGGCATTCGATACTGTTTTAGGGTAAACTCGCATCCATGATCAAAAAACCACACAACAACACTGGCACTGCACGCGCGCGCCACGTCCACATCCAGAAAGCCGCAGAGCTGCTCGATCTGATTTTGAACAATAGCACCCGCCCGGCGGACAAGCACATGGAAAGCTATTTTCGCGAGCATCGCAACATGGGTGTACGTGATCGCGGCTTTGTCGCCGAGACCGTGTATGGCTGCCTGCGGCGGCGACGCTTCCTGGAATATATTGCGGGCGAGAATCCATCCCCGCACATGCTGGTGTATGCAGACCTGCTCGCCTCCCAGGGGTGGAGCGCGCGTGCGCTCACCGACGCCGGGCTGGCACAGGAATCTGCCAACGCGCTGGTCACACGTCTACGCACCCTCGATAAAAACACGTTACCCTTGAACATACGCACCAACCTTCCTGACTGGCTGCTGGAGCGATTACTCGCGCAACTCGGCGAAACCGAAACCGTGGCACTGGCTGACGCACTCAACCAACCCGCCACGCTTGACCTGCGTGCCAACACCCTCAAGGCTGATCGTGATACTGTCGCACGGCATCTTGCCGACGAAGGCTTTCCCGTCGAACCCACACCCTATTCTCCGCTCGGCCTGCGCCGCCGTGAACGTGCGCCACTCTTTAATACCGCCAGCTTTAAAGCCGGAGAATGTGAAGTGCAGGACGAAGGCAGCCAACTGGCATGCCTGCTGCTCGAAGCCCGGCGGCGTGAAATGGTGGTGGATTTCTGCGCCGGGGCGGGTGGCAAAACATTACAGATCGGCGCGCTCATGGCCAATACCGGCACCCTCTATGCCTTCGACGTATCACAAAAACGCCTTGATAGCCTGAAACCGCGCGTCAAACGTGCGGGGCTGGATATTGTACGCACCGTTACCATCGCCCATGAGCGTGATGCGCGCGTGCAACGCCTCCATGGCAAAATTGACCGGGTACTGGTTGATGCGCCCTGCACCGGCACCGGCACATTGCGCCGTAACCCCGACATTAAATGGCGTCCCATCGATTTGCCGGACATCAACGCGCTCCAGCAACGCATCCTCACCGCTGCCGCACAAATGGTAAAACCCGGCGGGCGTCTGGTGTATATAACATGCAGCCTGTTAAAAGAAGAAAATGAAGGTATCGTAAATTATTTTCTCAGCCAGCATCCCGAATTTCACAGCCTGCCCGCCGCACAGATTCTAGCGCGCCAGCATATTCCCGACGGCCTCGTTAACGTGGATGAGCACGCCTTACGGCTTTACCCACATCGCCAGGGTACGGATGGCTTTTATGCGATTGCACTGGAACGCGATGCAGCCACAAAGGAAAACTCAAAAAAATCGGGTAGCTAACGGCAGCCATATTGTTGAGATTACAGGAAAACTTCCCGGTGAAAATTTTTGGACACTCCAAAATAAACCCGCGCAAAATACACCATATTGAATGGTTGTGTGGCATCAAGTGCCCAAGAATTATGTGTACTGGGTATTTTGACACTGACGGGCTGTGTCTATATACCCAAATTTGAATTCCCTGCAATATGAAGACATGGATTATGGTTATGCACACGGCTCAAAATAAAAAATATATTACCGAGACTATGATCGAGAAATAAAAAAACAGACAAAATATTTCAGTTTTCAATGGGCCAAAAGAAACTTAAAGAATTCAATTCCGATCACGATTTAGCCTTACGGACAATAACCAAATAGATATTCGAAGCGGAAGGGTTCTGCCCAAATGGTTACGAAATCAAGTATGACAAAAATATTACCGGGGGAGGCCCCAGTTTTATTTTGACGGTCTTTTACCGATGAAAATGCTGTCTTTGCTCGGTGCTTAAACGAATGACCGGCTCACCACTTGGTTTTGCGTTAAAGTGCTGGCTCCATTATTATCAGCATTGCTTCTTGTTTCAGAAACAGTGACCCTATCCGCCCTCGTGTTGGCGGTTCCACGTCGGCATCACACTAACGGATACGCGGGCTTGTCTTTGGATTCGCAGATCCAGTTCACCCAGAGCTTGTTATCCGTGCCTTCCTTCAGCGTAACGTAGTTTCTGACCCGCAGATATTTCTCGGAACCAAACGGCTTAATAATGGATGTCTCTATGGTTTTTTCTTCATTCAGCCATTCATTTTTATCATTGGTAATCGCCATGATCCCCAGCCACGCGATGCGACTGGGCGCAGGGTGCACAATGCCGGATGATACAACCTGATGAAGTTTAATAATGGTGGCACTGTCTCGACGATCGGCAACCACACCAAGGCAGCCGATATGCACATCGCCTGACAGGATAACGGTACGGTCCTTATCGCGGATTTTTGCATTTTCGAGCAGACGCATAATTAATCGCGCGCGCTCTCCCTGATGCTCCTTGGCGCGCCAGTGATCCTTTAAATCATCGGTCAGCTCTTCTTCCCAGGGTGTAAAATCAACACCTGCCTCAGCAAGAGAAAAATCCCGATACACCACCGGAACACCCGCAAGCACCAGCAGATTACCCGCCGTGACCTTACTGTCGAGATAGCCGATCACATCGTTCCATTGATCATTGCTCATGACCTGACTCAAGGTACGCTCGGCACGGTTATCCAGGGCCAGGATATGGTACCCGGAAAATTTGAAAGCCATCGCGTAATGATTGGCGGCGGGATTCAGCAGGCTAATGTTACGTTTGGACCGGATCTGAAACAGCTCAAAATATTTCTTTGCGCATGCAAAAATCGCCTGAAACACCTCACAGGCTTGCAAATCCGGTGGATAGCTCCCCCATCCATCAAAAATATCATGGTCATCCCACATCATCACCGAAGGAATAGAAGCAAACATCAACGACATGTTCGCTTCCCGCCAACGTTGCTGATACAGGCCATCGTAAAAACGATCAATCTGTTCACGCATTTGCACCGTCCCCTTGCGCTTCACTTTATTCTTGCGTGACAGTGCCGTCCATCCGTCCAATGCCGCCACCTTGCCCCAGATCTCATCGGCATAAAGCTGATCACCACCCAGCAGCAAAAGTGCATAAGGCTCGTTTTGATGGTTCAGTGCCATTCTTTCCCAAAGGTGATACGGGTACTCTGTTTTGTTCACCAGATCAAGGGATGAAAAACCGTTGCATGATGCGTACGCGATATTGGGTTTTTCTGTCCGGCCCGCCACATAAAAACGCCACTGCACGCGGCCATTCACATCCTGAGCGTCCTGATTATCCAGTTGCACACCATAAGTGACATGGCGGCTACTGTTCTGCCGCGATAGGTTGGTTTCCGCACGCCAAAAAGTACCGCGATAGGTTTCGGCAACCCGAATCGCTGCCACGGACACACCCTCCACAAATACGTGCGCCGTTGCGACGGATTGGCTGGTTAAAAAACAGAACGTGTAATGCGTATCCGACTCCACCCCCAGCAACGGGCCCACCAGCAAGGTTTGCATCAATTTATCCCCCTGTTCAATAAAA
>JAHFRW010000054.1 GCA_023266055.1 Gammaproteobacteria bacterium
TGCCTTCACGCCCTGGCAAGTGCGGCGGTAGCAGCGACCACACCCGATCCGTTATGTCGTGTCGCCGGTACGCTTCTACCATCGTTGACCCTCCATGCTTTCAGAAGGCGTAATTATCACGCATTCCTTATCTCGTGACGACACTATCTAGCAATTTCTCGGGGGGCTGCGTAATATCAGTTTTTAACTTAATGTACATGTTACCTACCGACTAACAACACTGCATCAGTGTATCCTTGATAATGCACAAAACGCATATCTCGACCCCATACCCCATACTTCATGCTCAAATCAACGAAAATACGCACCTCCAGACACCCCCCCACCACATTACCCAACAGTGCAAAGCGACAACAATTGTCACCAAAACCCGGACAAGCTGTTGCGTTTCTCGAACCAATCGTATATATATACACACAAGGCAATTTTACCCAAACAGGCCGCCCCCATTTGGATCTCGGGGAGAATTGGGGACAACAAACGGGGAGGACATTAAAAATGGTTCAAAATATTGGCATTAACATCCTGATTCCTATCGCAGTTTTCTGCTTTCTTATCTTTGGCGCGGCTCTCATGTCAAGCGCTGCCTTCAGAGATAAGGCCGAGCGTAGTGGCAAAAAGGGCTAACGCTCTTTAATATACATTATGCACACCTGATTAATAAAAAAAGCCCGGTCAGCCGGGCTTTTTTTATGCCAGGAACCCGAATTGCTTCAACGTGCTAGCGGACTGAGTGCTGTCAGGCGCGCCTTGTAAGTTGCAGCAACCTCCTCATTTCCCTCCGTTTTTTCGAGCTGCCAGAGTGCGCGCAGCACTTCAGCATGATCAGGGCGTATCTGCAGGATCGTGTGCAGCGCACGACGCTTATCCATGCCACGCTCTACGGCCTGCGGCAAGGTGGCGAGCATTTTATCGGCAAGGTCAAAACCCACCCAGCGATCACGCGGATTGGCCTCGTAAGCCAGGCGCATGAGCCGTGATGCCTGATCAACATCGCCACCATTCAGCGCCATCACCCAGCTACGCACCGCCAGGAAGGAGGCCACATAACCGCGCTCAAATTCGGGCATGGCCTCGGCTGGCACGCTCAGGGCCACCGCCGCCTGCGGCAGACTCGGCCGCCGCTCCAGCAGCGTGGAGAGCAAATCTCCCAGGTTAAGTGTATCCCTGCCCGCCCGCCTATCCACCCCCGGTTTTGATTGGGTGGTCGCATAACGCACTCGCGGCAGACGATATTCGATTTGCGGCGCCCACTCGTCCTGCACCGGACCGTGACTGCGTGGAATCTCTCCCCAATAGCGGCCCAGCCATGTCCAGGCGCCCTCCCCTCCGGTAGCCGCCATCCGGTCGGCGGGCGCCAGACGGCTCAGATTACCCAACATGGCGGGAGCGCCTCCCAACGTATTTCGTGGCCCTACCAGGGCGAGGCGAAAGCCATCCATGAAAACCACGGCATTGGGAAATGCACGGCGAAAACTGCGCAGGATAATATCAAGCGAACCGGCATCAAACTGATTCAGCGCCAGCCACTGTACAAACACGCCATTGTCGGTAAGGCGCGCCCGTGCGCGCTGAAACTGCTGCACCGACAACAAGGCGCTGTGCCCCACCAGATCCGGATGAAACAGATCACCGATGATGACATCGTAATAGGCATCATCATTGCGCAGAAAACGCCGCGCATCATCACGCACCACGTGCAGTTGCTGCATGACGTCCTGATTCACCGGCACGAACCAGGTGCTGGCGGCGGCAATCGCACCCTGTGAAAGCTCGACACCCGTACGTGCCAGGGGCGCAAAAGGCAGTGAGCCTGCCGCCGAGATACCGGTACCCAGGCCCAGAAACAATACCGAACGGGGGGCGGGATGCAACAACAACGGCAGCCGCGCCTGATTTTTCTGTGACTCTACGGCCGTGGGATCAGACGATGCATCCATGCGCTGCAAATCGGCAAGCAAGAGGCGCTGACCATCCGTCCGTTCCACGACATGGGTAATTGAAATGGCATCTTCATGCACATAAATATCCTGACTACCCGCCTGTGCAACCGGCAACAGGGTATGCACGGGCGGCAGCTCATAAAACCGCCCTTGCCAGACCAGCACGCCGATCAGCGCCATCACTCCCCACGACACGCGTGCCACCGATGTTTGCGGTGCCCAGACCATCCCACAAACAAACAATAACGCTGCCGCCAGGCACAATGTCGCCAGCGTACCCAACCAGGGAATCAACACAAACCCGGCCACTATCGCACCCAGCGCCGCACCCAGCGAGTTGATGCCATACAGCCAGGATGCCGCATGAGGCCCCCCCAAACGCGCGCTCAGCAGTGGCAGCCACGCGCCCAGCACCAAGGTGACCGGTAGCGTCAGCGCCGCCACCGCCAACCCCTGCTTCCACAATGCATCAGCCAATGACGTAAAGCGCGCCTGCTCCACCCATTCCGCCAGCCACGGCACGCAGGCCAACCCCAGCAGACTCATCCCCCCCGCTAACACCGGCAGAATGGCAAACCAGTATCCGGCAATATTACGGCGCGCAATCAAACTGCCCGCACCAATACCCACCAGAAACACTGCCAGCAACACCGCCAGCACATATTCCGTGCGCAACAGAATCATGCCAAACAACCGTGTCCATCCCACCTGCAACATTAACGCCGCCGCACCTACGCCGCCATACGCCAGCAATGACCCTACCGGAATGAGTGGTGCTTTATGCACGGCCACATTGCCCTCGTCAGGCGCTGCCATCCCCCGTAAACGCAATGACATCAACAATGCGATGGCCGCCACACACAAGCTGATTCCCGCCACGCCATACACCGCCTTGGACCACCCCAACACCGGCAACAGCAACAACGGCAACAAGGCCCCCAGTGCGCCACCCAATGCATTCAGGCCATACATTCTGGCCAATCGGGCCTCCGGCGCATTTGATGGCCGCACGCCAGACATCAGCACCTTCAACATCAATGGAAAACTGGCACCCAGCGCCAGCGCGGGAACAAATAACAACACCAACGCCACGCCCGCCTGCAAGGCATACCACACTGCTAGGCTGGTATGCGCTCCACCGCCACCCACCATGCCATCCAGCACCTGTTGCAGCCAGGGAATACCCAGCGCATACAACCCGACCCCACCTTCCAGCGCCGCAAAAATCAATAACGGGGATGATGCATGCCGTGCCCAGCGCGCGCCCAGCAGACTGCCTCCCCCCAGGCCAGCCATGAAGGCTGCCACCGTAATCACCACACCAAAGATACTGACACCAAACTGCAGGCTCAACATGCGCGCCCATAACACCTCATAGGCAAGCCCTGTCATCCCGGAAAAAAAATAGATGACCAGCAACAACCCGACCCGACCTCCGGGGTTACGAGCCTCCAGTGAGGGCGTAGCGCTCACATCAGTATTGAGCGATGAATTCGACATGGTTATTGGAGATAATGGAAGGGATCTGCCGACGTCCAGACGTGCGTCTTTCCCAAACCCCTAATTGAAAGGAAAAAACCACACAATAGCCGTGACTGCATGCACTATTGACAGAAAAACACTGATACCCGCAAAAATCATATGCGGCACGAACACCTGCTTACCAAATACTGCCATGGCAATACCAAACCCCGCCGTGGCAAGAATCGAAATCAGCAAGGTAATGCCCATAAAAAACAGAATCTGGTGCTTTTGCTTGGTCTCAATCAGCACATGCTCACTGATAACATGCTCTTTTTTAACGAACGCCTCCATGACCTGTTGGCTATCATTCGCCCGGGATGGCACCGTTACCAACATGGCCATCAACGCAATCAACAGTACAAAAAAACTTCTGCTCACAACCACGATACTGCTACTTCCTATCGCCATGCGTAATTATGTCCCCGATAACTTTTCCAGATCACTCTTATTTTTTTGCCTGCTCTTTTGAGCGGCAAAATACCAATACAGTCCCGCCATAATAATCAACGGACTCAGCACCAGCGGCAGCAAAAACAGAAAAATAAACCACGGCGTATCAATTGTAACATGCAGATAGCGATAGCTATCCAACGCCAATGCTGCATCGGAAAAGGCCAGCATCAACACCAGACCGCTCAACAAACCGCTTCGTTTAAGCATCACAACCCCCTTTGCATGTACTACAACAACATCACTTACCAACATCATCAACATCTTTAACGCAACGAAACCCAAAAAAATCCGACGCATAATGAGGCCACGAAAAGTTTCGATGGTATGTCGACGTGGAAAACGGGTCACCTTTCCATGACCCTCCCCGTAATGACTTATATGGCTTGTCCGTCACCACCAGATCCACCACCTTCATCGCCCGATCAACCGTAGAGTTGGCCTGGGGAATCTTGGCCATGAACACCTCGGCAGGTGCCTCTGTACCAGGATAGGGCTTAAAATCATCGGCCGTCCACTGACTCACATTCCCCGCCATATCAAAAGCCCCGTAGGGACTCGCGCCCGCAGGATACGCTGTCACCGGCGTGGTTGATCCCACCGAATAATAAGTGTTCAGACGAGTGGGGTCCATCTTGTCACCCCACGGCCAGCGACGACCATCGGTACCACGGGCCGCCTTTTCCCACTCAGCCTCCGTGGGCAGCCGCTTGCCAGCCCATTTGGCATAACTCATCGCATCGTACCACGACACCATGGTCACGGGATGCATCTCCGTACCTAATGGAATTCGCCCATTTTTCCAGTGTAACGGAGGACGATGCCCCGCCGCCACAAACCGGGCATACTGCACATTCGTCACCGGATATTTATCCATCATGAACGCTTTTACAGTAATCTTGTGCTGTGGCCGATTTTGCGCATCATCACGCGCACGATCCGAACCCATCAAAAACACACCCTCAGGCACCTCCACCAACGAATCCAGTTCGTGCCATTGCTCCGCAGTAAGCATCGCCTCTACTTCAGCAGGCGTATACTTGACAGCAGTAGCCGCGCTCTTTATCTCGAGTCGGCTACGCGTAATATCCTCACCGGCGGCCCGTATCTTGCTGTGCATATCCTTCAAATCGTAAGAGGCCTTGCTACGCATTTCCTCCATACGATTGGAACCCAACTCCACCACATGAATGGTCGCAGCAACCAGCGTTACAACAATACAGGTCACCAGCGTGGCGGCAATATAACGCTTGCGCGTGGCTATCTGCTCGGGTGCCAATACTGCACCACGCCCCAAGGCCGACTTCATCATTCGACCTCCGAAGACTTGCCTGCCACGGGAACAACATCTTCTTCACGATCCCTTCTACGCTTGTGAATCAGATGCTCCTGATTTTTCGGACTGCGCCCATAAGTTCGCTTGACCACAATCTCGCCCACCAAACCTCCCGCCGCGCAAAATTCCATGGCCACCACCACCACCAATACCCAATAAATAAAAGGCAGCAAAATGTAACCATCAGGAATAACGACATTGCCGTGATAGGCCTGCAAATAGTTATACCCCCCCAAAATCAGGGGCGGAAACATCGCCAGCAACTTACCGCCAAAACCATACAGCAGCGCCACCGGAATACCTGCCACAAATGGCACAAAGAACAATGTAATGGCCCAGTCATAATCAAACGACTGAATCCCGCCAAAAAACTCGAGATGAACACCCATCCAGTGATTACCCAGCGCATTAAGCACCACGCCCACGGCAATCGCCACACACCCCATCATTACATCAAGCAGTCTACTTTTGATTTTGGGGTTCATGAGAAACCTGGGTTGCTGGATAGGGTTTACCGGTTAATTTTTCAAATTCTGCCTTTTTGGTATCTTCCAGATACCAATCTTCTACCTTCAAGCTACTCATGTATGCCGCAAGAAGCTTGCGATCCTGTTCCGGTAAGTGAGCGTACGACGGCATTTGATATTTTTTCTTCAAACGGCTAGGCAGTATCGCCTGCGGTGATTCGGCAGAAAAGTAAGCGTACAGCCACGATTCGTCACGCAACGAACCAATACCATCCAGCGCGGGTGAAGGCACATTTGCCGTCAGATCCCGTACCGACCACAAAGAATGGCAGCTTTTACACCCAAGCTGACGATAAATATCCGACCCCGCGACCTTCAACTCGGGTGACGCCGTCGTATAAAATGGAACGCCTTGATCAAACGATACCGCGTCACCCTCAGTATTCCGCAAATACTTTATTCCCAGCAGAATTACGACAGACAACGCTGCAACGGCAAGGATGCCTTTCTCGCCTCTACGCATACTAATCGTTCTTCGGGTTCTGTAATTCTGCGCGGCGCGCTTCTTGCCGTTGATTCACTTCCACGCTTTTTGCAAACTCTTCTGGTGACATATTATTTTTGTCATTCTCATCAAACACCACGTACTTAATGTCTTCATCAAACTGTTCGTTCTTAGCGGCCCACCATATGAAATAACATGCTGCCACCAAGATAAACGCGGCGGCAATCAGCCAAATATAAATGGTCCAACCATCTGGTAACGATTGTAGATATTCAGTCATCGCACTCTCCTAAAACAAATAACCTTCGATCAGCTGCGTCCAGCCAATAATCACACCAATAACAATACCCATCACCAGCGCACTGAACATAACCTTTTCCCCGGTTTTCAATGCCGCTTTGGTTTTTTTAATATAGACATAAATCATAAAAGAGAACAATATGATCTGCATTATTAAAAATATAAAAATAAACACGCTGTAACGCTGCCTGCTCAATCCTTCAATGGTCAGATCCAGACCAAAAGGCGTATTGACATTCTCCTGTACTTTTACAAGCATCCTTACCGGATATTCAAACCACGCGTTTAACAGCTGATTCAATACTTTTGACTTTAGCTCGTCCCACATCACGCGTTACTACCTATGCGATAAAAATGCGCGTCTCTTGAATCAGCAGGCCACCATCCGAAACCCCACACAACCCAAAGACTCCCCATTATTCTCAATAAACATTCAGCCCCTGCACCCTCTCAGAGCTCCACTTTCAATCAACATCTTACACGATTTGGACTCACTACCCCACTATTAGTTCTGGTTTTTGCCCTAAATACAGTGACGGGGACGATAGCTTCAGATACATGAGACATTGCCAAACCAGCCAAATAAAAGACCCTAACAAAATACCGCCAAAACGACCTAAACATATGATGCATAAAATAATAAGTACGAAATCGCCCTATCATGTGCCTTATTATTAACATAGACAACCACGCTGGTGGACACGCCAACGTGAAATCCCCTGTTTTCAGGCAGGTAAAAAAAATGCCGCCCCCCTCTACAGGGGACGGCATCATCATACGACTCATATTACGACTACTGAAAAATCCAGCGGTCTTTGTTATTTGAAGACTTCCGATTCTTTTGCCATCTTCTTGTCTTCTTTATGCTCACGCCAGTATTTATCAACAATGGTGCTGTATAACGCCGGAGCGGCAAATACAAAAGCAATAATGCCAGCGCTCACATATGTTAGATTATCGACATCGATCATATTCTTAATCTCCCTTAATTAATAAGCTGGGGTCTGTGGTTTTTTGCTGAAATGCGGCAACCTCTTGATCATGATCACCATCCACAAACAGTAATAACTTACATAAAATACGTCAATGGTATAACCACGATCCCACCACGGCTGCAGACGCTCTCTCACACCGTCAGGACGTATATTACCTTCAAAGTTGGCAAGCACAATCTTATCACCTACCACAGTAAAGTTATCCAGCGGATACTTGGTCTGTTTCTGCAACTCAATGATTTGCGGAGCAAGATTCAACAAATCATCCCAAACTATTGGGTGACGCTCCAACTGCCCCTTGTTACGGGAGTCCTTATGAGTCGCAGAACGCTTCATGGCTTCTGCGTCAAGATATTTCATCTTTTCCTCAGGTGTTGTCAAACGCTCAACCTCTGGCGTGTTCATTAATTCCACATGAACCTTGTACAGTTCCGCCGTCGGCCGCTGACCCCAGATCGGCATTGTGATCAAAAATGCCGTCAAAATGATCAGCGCAATCAGAAACGTAAGGGGAAAAGGCAAACGATTATTTGCTGGGTGAATCAACCCCCCCATTCTTTCCTCACCCCATTTTTTCAGAATGTCCTGCTGTTCTTGCTCGTCAGATAACGAGTACAGCGGGTTATCCATTTTCCATGCCATAATATATACCCCTCTGTGTTTGGTTAATTACTTCAGGCTCAGAACCCAGTCAATCAGCGCACGAATTTCACTATCAGGCGCATAATCCGGCACTTCTGGCGGGTAAACTCGTTTGCCGTTAGCATAATCCAAGTACTCTACACGCCATTTATCGTAGTCAATGACATTACCCTGAGCGTCTTTTTCGCCCCACAGATAATCAAAGCGAGGCATGATCGAATTTACCTGCACCAAACGTGGATTAAAGAAGTGCAATAACATCCATTCACGTGAGGAGTTTCTTGAACCTACATGAAGAAGATCGGGCGCTTTACGATCCGAGCCAAATGCCGTTGGGTTTTCGCCGTTAAAGTCACCCAGATAAGGAGGTGCGCCAAAAACCTGCCAGTCCTGGGTTTGCTCGGGCAACAAGGTATGACACCACCAGCAACCCTGAACCACAAACTCGGTTTTACCCTGAGATATCTTGAAAGTGTTTTTATCACCTGCCGCTGCCAAGGTGGCATCTGGTGTCCAGCCACGGGTTGCACTGGCATTTTCAATGTAGCTCAACTCTTCGCCGTCGAACTCCCCAAGACCCACTGTAAACACGACGCCTTCACGGGTTCCAACACGATGGTTGGAGCCACTGACACTGCCAATTTGCCCCAAACCTTCGCTGAGATCCTGAACACCCTTACCCAAATCGTGCGGGTGACGAATGTTCGGTGGCATTGGTACTCCGGGTTTATAAATATAAGCGGTGACTGGAGGATCAAATTTGGCTCCCGTTTTAGGATCCGCATCCAAAACCACTGTAAGTGGCCTGTTAATACCCAACAACAACGGATCGGCGTAACCAAATCCGATATCGAAACCTGCTGATAACTGCTTTTCCAGTGCCATCTTGGTAGACACGGCAGAACGCAGATCAAAGCTGGGCATAAAGATAGTGATAATCATCGAGAGGCCTAATGCGCCTCCCACCATTGCTGAACCTAATCGATACTCTTTAAAAGCCACTTGTGGACCCTCCCAATTCTTGGTTTGTATTACCCTTGGTTACCTTAAATTTATTCAGGTAACCAAGGGTTTTCTTGAGTTTTTTAAACCAACTTCGTGTCGCTTAACGATCGTATGCCAGTTCGTGAGCGTAACGACCTTCAGGCACCAAGGTACCCACACGAGCAGTCATCCACATATTGAAGAGCCATACCAGATTACCAGTGAACACCATAGTGCCACCCACCCAGCGCGCAATCATGTAAGGATGTTCCGCGATCACGACATCGATGTACGGCACTTCGTAAATCTTGCCCGCGCCCTGGATCAAACCAGCAATGGTCATGGAGATCCAGTAGATGCAGAAGCCGATCAACACAAACCAGTAATGGATGTTAGCCAGTGCCAGAGAGTAAACCTTTCTCTTCAACATCTGCTGCAAACCAAAATACACAGCGGCGATTTCAAGGAAGGTTGACATGCCCAGCAAGGCCAGATGCGCATGAGCAACAATCCAGCCCGTGCCATGGATATACCAGTTAATGGAGCGCGTCTGTTGGAAACCACCCTGCATGTTAAGCGGGATAGCCAGCAATACACCCGTCATGGTGAATTTGGTTTCAATGTTCTCTACGAACAGAGTCCATTTGCCTTTCATGGTCAACAGAATGTTGGCAACGAAAGCCACCGCAGGAATCAAAATCAACACCCCTTCCACCGAAGCAAAAGACTTCAACCATTCCGGAATCGGCGAAGACATGATGTGATGTGATGCTGGTGTGGAGTAGAACACGATGATTGACCAGAAGTGCATATGACCAATACGGTGAGAGTACAGCGGGTTACCGGTCAATTTTGGAACCGTGTAATACGCGATAGCCGCAGCAACCGGGGTAATCCATAAGCCAAGCAGGTTATGCGCATTCCACCAGGTCAAATAGGCTTCAGACAAACCAGTCAAGTGGAAATACTCAGGAGAGTTACCTACCAGTAATACGATACCGACCATGAAGGTACAGGAACCAAAAAACCAGTTGGTAATATAAATACCCTGGGTACGACGATGGGCAATGGTCATGATGACATTTATGCACAACGGCGCGATAACACCCAGCAGGATCACCAGATCCAGCGGCCAGGCAAAGTCAGAGTACTCGCGGCCGGAGGTGATACCGATCCAGAGCGTGAACAGCGCCGTGGAAAGACCAATATTCCACATCATGCCTGTCCACAGCCCCAACTTCTCGGACCATAGCTTGGTATTACCCAATGCCGGGGTCATATACATCATGGTCATGGCGAATGCCATGGAGATCCAGCCGACGATTACCGCCAGCACATGCACCTGGCGCATGTGACCAAAGGCAAACAACTCTGTCCCCGTAACAAAATCCGGGAAAGCCAGCTTTGCCGCATTAAATGATCCAAGCCCGGTGCCCACAACAAACCAGAAAATTGCGGAAAAGCCGAAGAAAATAGCCGATGAACCGGCTGGGATATCCTCATTTTTCCCTGTTAAATACTTTAATAACATAACCCCTCACCTCCCAGGTAATAATCAACCCTTTCTATGATCTAGACAAAAACTACCGAACCCAGCCTACTCGTCTAGTTTATTCAACAAATACCAGGAAAACCACATGCTTGAGAATGCGAGCAAGATACCACAGGTAGATGCAATCGTTGCTATCATGACAAACCCTCTTATTATTTATTAAGCTATTATAAAGTTCAAGCCAACCAAATCAGGATGCGCTTATTTTGCGCCCTTGGCGGTTGCCGCTGCCTCAAGAGTACCGTGCTTAACCCAGGCGGCTGTTACGATAATAGCAAAGGCTACCCCGAACAGCAGCATCATGGCGTCAACAAAGCCCGAAAAGGTACCTGGATCATACGCTTCCATTCCCCATCCGCCCCAGCTTTCATAGGGTCCACGGCCCACAGCGCACATCACTGCGGCACCAAACACACTGCCATTACCCATGCCAGTGGTGATGCCCGCAATGATGGCAATTGGCAAGGTCTTGACTACTGTTAGTTTATTCATACTTTCCCTCCCGTACTCAATTACAATTTTTGTATAGCGCCTACGCTAATGACCATCTCTGAAAAGTCATTTGCAAGTATTAACATCAATTAATAAAAAAAGCAATACGTCCGATACAGTCCCTTGTTCTACAAAAATCCACCTCACAGCCGATCCTGCCACAGCGACCCAAGCCCCGTCAATACACCCGCCAAACTTTCTTGCGCCACCCCGCGCCACCTCCGTGGCGAATATGTCGCACTATCCACACCATGTTTCTATAATTTTTTCAGCCACTTGATCGTCACTAAAACCACAACACGACTTATCTCAACATGCTAATCTTGAAATACTATGCAGGCACGATTTCCATCAAAAAAAATTATGGTATGGCTCAATCTCTGTCAGGCGTATTGCGTCACGAGGGCGCACTGATTAGACTGACGCGATTGTTTCTTCATGAATTGAACAAGGGTCGCGATGACTGAACTGCTGCCCGCTGACTCTGTCGGCCTGGTTACCCCCCAAATATTACACTTTGACGACGCACTCCCGCTGGATTGCGGTCGGGCGTTAATGTCTTATGATCTGATCTACGAGACATACGGCGATCTGAACGCGGCAGCCAGTAATGCGGTACTGATCTGTCATGCACTGTCCGGCGATCACCATGCCGCAGGCTATCATAACGCCGAAGATCGCAAGCCCGGCTGGTGGGACAGCTGCATTGGCCCAGGCAAGCCGTTTGATACACGCCATTTTTTTGTGGTGAGCGTGAACAATCTGGGGGGCTGCAAAGGCTCGACCGGCCCCACCACGGTTAATCCGGCCACCGACAAGCCGTATGGCCCCGATTTTCCGATCATGACAGTAAAGGATTGGGTGCGCAGTCAAGCACGACTGGCCGACCGGCTGGGTATTGTTCAATGGGCAGCAGTGATTGGCGGCAGCCTGGGGGGAATGCAGGTATTACAATGGGCCATTGATTATCCGACCAGAATCCGTCACGCGCTGGTGATTGCTGCCGCACCCAAGCTGTCAGCACAGAATATTGCCTTTAACGAAGTGGCACGGCAGGCGATCATGTCTGACCCGGACTTTCATGCAGGGCATTATTACGCCCACGACACGCTGCCACGCCGCGGGCTGATGCTGGCGCGCATGCTGGGGCATATCACCTACCTGTCTGACGATTTGATGCGCGCCAAGTTTGGCCGCGAATTACGCGAAGGCAAGCTCAATTTCGGCTTCGACGTGGAATTCCAGGTGGAGAGTTATTTGCGCTATCAGGGGCGCGCCTTTGTAGAACGTTTTGACGCCAATACGTATTTGCTGATGACCAAAGCACTGGATTACTTTGACCCCGCCAGTGATTACGATCACGACCTGTCTGCCGCGCTGCAACGGGCCACGGCAAGCTTTCTGGTGGTGGCATTCACGGGGGACTGGCGCTTTGCGCCGGCGCGGTCGCGCGAAATTGTACGGGCACTGCTGGATGGCGACAAGGATGTGAGCTACGCCGAGATTGAGGCCAACGAAGGCCACGATGCCTTTCTGATGCCGATCCCACGCTACATGGAGGTACTGGACGCGTATATGCAGCGTGTGGCGGCAGAGGTGGCGCTGTTATGACGACCCGCGAATCACCGCCTATTGAGCTGCGCCCCGATCTGGATATTATCAGTCAGTGGATTACACCGGGTAGCCGGGTACTGGATCTGGGCTGCGGCGATGGCACACTGCTGACGCATCTGCGTGATGCACGGCAGGTCAGCGGCTACGGCCTGGAAATCGATAGCCTCAATATTGCCAAATGTATTCGCGCGGGGGTGAATGTCATTCAAACCGATCTGGACGCCGGGTTGTCAGATTTCGATGCGGCGTCATTTGATTATGTAGTGATGACCCAAACCCTGCAGGCCGTGTATTATCCGGCGCGCCTGCTGGATGAAATGTTGCGCGTGGGCCGCGAGGGTATTGTGACATTCCCCAATTTTGGGCACTGGCGCTGCCGCATGCATATTGCACTGCGCGGCAGAATGCCGGTATCTCGTACACTGCCCGAGGAATGGTATAACACACCCAATATCCATTTATGTACGCTGACGGATTTTGAAGCGTTGTGCGCAAGACGAGGCATTCGTATTTTGCAGCGCACGGTGGTGGATTATGCCCATCACAGCAATTTTGCCATGAATCTGCTGCCTAATTTGCTGGGCGAGATTGCGCTGTATCGCTTTCAGCGTATGGCGTAAGGCTCACGCCCCTGCCATGCCCGTATACTCGATGATCAACGGAGCATGGTCGGAAAACCGCTGTGCCTTATAAATAGCCACCGCGGTTACCTTATCTTTCAAACCCGGCGTGATGACCTGATAGTCAATGCGCCATCCCACGTTCTTTGCCCAGGCCTGGCCACGATTGGACCACCAGGTGTATTGTTCCGCGTCTTGATTGACGACACGAAAAGCATCCACAAAACCTGATACCCCGAACAGCTCATCCATCCAGACGCGCTCCTCGGGCAGGAAGCCGGAATTTTTTTGATTGCCGCGCCAGTTTTTCAGGTCAATGGCACGGTGGGCGATGTTCCAGTCCCCGCAGATGATGTATTCACGACCATCTGCGCGCAAACGCTGCAATACTGGCTGGAGGCGCGCCATCAGATCAAATTTCACGGCCTGGCGCCCTTCACCGCTGCTACCGGACGGCATATATAATGAGATCACGCTCAGCTTGCCAAAATCCGCCTGAATATAACGCCCCTCGGCATCAATATCCGGCCACCCCAGGCCCATCATTACCCGATCTGGCTCGGTTTTGCAGTATAGCGCTACGCCGCTGTAGCCCTTCTTCTGCGCGTCATGGAAATAAGCATGATAACCTGCCGGATGATACGTTTCCGGGGCCAGCTGGTGCTCCTGAGCCTTGGTTTCCTGAAGACATATGACATCTGCATTCTGTTGCAGCATCCACTCAAAAAAGCCTTTGGAGGCGGCGGAACGAATGCCATTGGCATTAAGCGAGATTATTTTCATCAGCGGCCATCAATTACGAGGGGTTGAATGATGATTATACTGCACTGGAACAGGGTTGTGATAACATCACTGTTCATAATCCTAAATATCACGACCAGAATATTGACGCTCTGCATGCAAAACTACCAACGCGAATTCCTCGATTTTGCCATTGCCACCGGCGTATTACGCTTTGGCGAATTCACCCTGAAATCTGGCCGTCTCAGCCCGTATTTCTTTAACAGTGGCCTGTTTAACAGCGGCGGCAGCATTGCGCGCCTGGGGCGCTTTTATGCGGCAGCGCTGCAGGATCCGCAGGATGTCAATCAAGCCGCCGCACAGGGAGGTGCAGGAGCGGCCATTGCCTATGACATGCTGTTTGGCCCGGCATATAAAGGCATCCCGCTGGCGGTGGCTACCAGCATTGCGCTGGCCGATCATCATCAGCGCGACATTCCCTATGCGTTCAACCGTAAAGAAGCAAAAAAACACGGCGAGGGCGGCACGGCGGTCGGCGCACCATTGACGGGGCGGGTAATGATCATCGACGATGTTATCTCTGCTGGAACCTCGGTACGGGAATCCGTGGATATTATCAAGACGGCAGGCGCACTCCCTGCCGGCGTGATCATCGCGCTCGACCGGCAGGAGCGCGGTACCGGTACGTTGTCAGCGATTCAGGAAGTGGAAACAACGCAGGGTATTCGGGTCGCCAGCATTGTGAATCTGCAGGACCTGATCAACTACCTATCCACCCATTCAGCGATGACTGAATCGCTAGAAAAAATTAAAACGTATCAGAAACAGTACGGCGTGCAGGGGGCAAGCACAAATAACTTCAACCATCCGCAATCGGGTTAGCTCAAGGACGTCGCCCGACACATCGTCGGGCCTGCGCAGATCAAAGCGTTCGGCGCGTCCTGTCGAGCTAAAATTGCCGAATACCCAGCAGCTCGACTGGCAAGGAAGTTGACCCCGGCGCGTGAAAAAAGGCCGCGTGAGTGCTGGCCTCCGATGCGGGCGAGGGCAGGATCAGCAGCACCTTGCCCTTGTAGTCCGAGTTATCGCGGGTCTCCCACATCTCCAGAAACTGATGCATGGAAAGTCGCCGGTTACCCCAGGAAGGGTCGCCCAGCCACACCGTATTTTCGCTAATGCCGCGCAGCACTGAAAAGTGGTCATCGCCGCGATAGCGCAGATAGACGATGGCGGGCACCTTGATCTTTTGCAACTGGCTGAAGCTTAATGCCAGCCCCACACCCTTGAACCCATAGTGCGGCAGCGCCGCCGCCATGTCTGCGAAGGAGGCCATGTCATCCTCCATGTTCATCACTTTGAGTATCTCTTCCTCAGTCACAGTTTTACCATAAAAACCGTTCAGAACCGTCGCCAGCGACGACGCCCCGCAGGAAAAATCCAGATCCTGCTTGACGATGCTCGCATCGCGCCGATCCTTCCAGGACTGTACCGCAACAGAACCTTTGAGCGTAGGCGTGGATACAATGGCCGTCGCTTCCGGCATCGTGCCTCCCGCGACACCAAGCCTTCCCTGGCTGGCGTCGGCCAGTGCAACGGGTGTGCAGGTCAAACCAAGGTATACAGCCCACACTCGGGCAAGCGGTGATTTCATCGTCAACATGTTATGAGCCGTTACTGGCCGGCGGCGGCATCACCTCTTTAAGGCGCTCCGCCGTCTTTTGGGCAAGATTTGCGAAGGCCGATACGGTGGCTTTGTTCATCACATCGATAAACCATTTCCCAGTATCCGCTTCATAGAAAGCGATATACTGCTGCAGATCTTCGTCCGGCAGCGAACGGTAGGCATACAGCATGGTTAAGTGGATAAACTGCTCCATCATCGGCCGAACCTGCAATTGCATTTGCCAGAGCATGTCATCCATTTGACCCTGCTTCAGGCGCTGCTCCGGCGGCAACAGTGGATCAATCACCGACGCCATCGTCTGGGCGATTTGCAGTTGTATGTTCATCCCGGTCTGGGTGGCGCTGGTGACCTTATCCAGCTTCTCAATCAGCGCCCTCCGCGCGGGTGCAGGGGGGTTCTTTTGTAACGTAGCCGCATACCCTTGCATCTCTTGCAGCGACTCGGGCGTGGCGGCTTCTTTTTCCATCTGGGTCATTTTCAGCGCCAGCGGCGAGCGTATCATCTCCAAAAACGCCGCAAAGCGCGCCTTGTCATAATGCTTGTTGAAACTACCCTTGACCTGTTCCCTGAAAGCCTGGGCGGTATGAAATTCGTTAACGGCGCTGCTCAGCTTCGCAAACACAGCGGCATCCATCACCTGGCGATTTTGTTCCATGCCCGCATTGATCATCGCAGGAAGCTGTTCGAAATGGTGATTGCCCCCCGATACTTCCAAGATCTCATCAATCACTGCGTTGCGGCTTTCTGCTGTGTCTTCCGCATACGCGTGGGACAGCGGAAAAAACATCAGTGTGATAAAAAATAATCGTAAGAACATCATGTACTCCTTATAAAGAAAGGGTTT
>JAHFRW010000082.1:0-2691 GCA_023266055.1 Gammaproteobacteria bacterium
TTCGTTAAGTCCAAGCAGGCACCAATACAATTCTTTGCTTTCCATCGCGCATCTCCTTTGCAAGACATGCGCTATAGATTACGTTATTCTTAACCCACACTAAAGTCTGAGGAACCCAAATTAATGGCTAGGGAAGGTGGTGAGTGTATGGATTGCAAGAGTGATGTTCAAAAACAGGTACTTTTAGTGGGTGATGGATCGTGGGGTTTGGTCTGTGATGATGCTTCAAAAATCCTTACGCTTTATTCCGACCAGATTCAATGGGACGGTGATAGTGTACATGGCGCATGGTGCGCCGGGACGGTAAAGGAGTCCATGTGCACATTGCTGGATGTGGATAAATTCTCTATTCCGGCGTGAATAATGCATGCTAACTGAAATGGAATATACGGCGTTTGTTTTTTGACGGTTACATAAACCTATTTATATACTATTGATAATATTACAGGAGCGGCTTAACAATGAAGCCAGCTGAAAAAAATCAGGAAGATTTGATATCACAATGGGTCACCTTTTTTCTGGACGGTGAGATGTATGGCATTAATGTCTTGCAGGTTCAGGAGGTATTAAGGGTAAACGAAATAGCACCTGTTCCAGGTTCTCCGGAATATGCCTTGGGAATTATTAATTTACGCGGCAATATTGTTACGGTCATTGATACACGGCAACGATTTGGGTTACGTCCACAGGAAATTGACGATTCAAGCCGAATCGTGATTATTGAAATAGCAGATAATGTGATTGGTATTTTGGTGGACAGTGTTGCAGAGGTTGTTTATTTACGTGAGTCGGAAATAGAAAGCGCACCGAATGTGGGGAGTGGGGAAAGTTCACGTTATATACAAGGTGTCTCCAATCGTGAGAATAAATTATTGATTTTGGTAGATCTTAACAAGCTGTTGAATGACGATGAATGGAAGGAGATGTCTTCGTTATAATGGTGTTGATGACGTGAAAAATATTCCTGGCCTGTATCAGGGTTGTTATGCTCGCGGTTTTTGGATGTATTCTTACCTGGGATGATCCCATGGCTAAAATAGGTAATGTCGGTTCAGTGAGTCCAATATGGCCGCAAAAACCACAAGACAAGCTTGATCCACATCAAAACTCTTCCCGGCGGAAGCGTACGCCATCATCTGAAGAAGATGATGCAGATCGTAAAGAACAGGATCATGGTGAAGGGCATGTCGATGATTATGCTTAGTGCTCGGAGGGCGTGCGTGTGAAGCCATTTTTAGTCGGAGATGTCACGGTCGTTGCTATAGCTCCAGGCTCCGTTTTAAGCGTTATATTTTGTGGTGGTGATCTCGGTGGCAACTGATATGAATATTGATGTGATGGGAACGCTATTATTGATACTTTTGGTTGTAGTGTTGCAGCTTCCTGTATGGTGGAAAGTACTGGTGTTGCAACGGCGGGCCAGACAGCACGAGGCGACACTGAAAATAATAGCGGACGATATACGCGCTTTATCCGCTAAATCGGCCAATATGAATGAGTATCAGCTAGATACCGAACAGCAATTGCGTCGTCTTGCTGATCGTCAACAGGAGCACGCGGATTTTCGTGAGCCTGTACCTCCTGCATATAATCATGCAATTAAACTGGCACAGAGAGGTGTTAGTATTGATGAGCTCATGGCGGCATGTGGTTTGGTGCGCGGTGAAGCGGAGTTGTTGATACGTTTACACCGTTTGAATTAATTGTTATTGCGCAGGCACTCCAGGTAGCGATTCTCATCGGGTAAAGTCTGGTGGCGTTGTGCTTGCCATATCATTTCTGCTAAACAATCCATCATTAAGTGTTCAACCCTATGTGCATCCTTATGTCGATTCAGCAATTGTTGATATAAGAGGCAGATGCCTGCCGGGCGATCAGTACTGAGTTGTTCCTGGATACCAATATGCATGCCCATATGCAGGAAAGGATTGGATTCACCCATTTCGGGCAAATATTCCTTATGAAGCGAGCCGTCCAGATTTTCCAGCATGGCATGGTACTCGGGATGTTGTAACACTACCTCGGTTATAATTTCTTCCAGTGGTTCCAGAGGAAGTTGATTCCGATATTTTTTCCACGTTTCAAAGTAGACCTGACGTAGCTGGTCTCGATTTTGTCCGAATAACATATGGGTTTATTCCATTTTTTTGCGTATTGTTAAAGATATTTTTTGCTGCTGTTTACCGGATTTTTTTGCCTTGGATATGGATGCTGCAGCAGTTTTTGTGGTAGTTGCGTGCTCCAGCGCATGGTATTTGCACAGGTCATTGATGATGCATAAATTGCAGCGTGGTTTGCGTGCAATACAGGTATATCGACCATGCAGAATCAACCAGTGATGTGCATCATGTTTGAATTCATCGGGCACGGCTTTGAGCAACGCGGTTTCCACGCTGGCTACCGTTTTTCCACATGCCAGGCCAGTGCGATTGGCGACACGGAAGATATGCGTATCTACTGCAATGGTGGGTTCACCAAAGGCCGTATTAAGCATCACGTTGGCGGTTTTACGGCCAACGCCGGGCAATGCTTCCAACGCTTCGCGGGTGTGTGGAACTTCTCCCCGATGTTGTTCTAATAAAGTGGTACAGGTTTTGATGATATTTCTGGCCTTGCTGTTAAACAGACCAATGGTTCGGATATGATTTTTGAGACCCGCTTCTCCCAAATTCATGATCGCTTGTGGTGTGT
>JAHFRW010000082.1:2791-4083 GCA_023266055.1 Gammaproteobacteria bacterium
TCATCAATGACAGCGAGCATGCGTGGCTTGGTTTCACCATGCGCGGCATTAAGTGGCTTGGGTGCGCGGCCCAGAAGACGGGCGATTCTGGTGATGCTCATCATGCCGCCGGGAGGGCATTGGTTGATGTCGGCATTGCCCTCGAGAATGGCTTCAGCGTAGGGACGACAGCCAGAAAAACCACATTGCCTGCATTGTGTCTGCGGCAAGATGTCGTTGATCTTGTCGGCGGTCAGCATGGTGTGTTTCTCCCGCTTATTTGACTCGCATCCCCGGTTGTGCACCCGTATCAGGTTGCAGGATCCAGATATCCTTGTCGCCGGGTCCGGCCGCCAGTACCATGCCCTCAGAGATGCCGAATTTCATTTTACGCGGCGCGAGATTGGCTACCACTACCGTAAGTTTTCCGATTAATGATTCCGGCGTATAAGCTGACTTGATGCCAGCAAATACGTTGCGGGTTTCATTCGCAAGGTCACCCAGATCCAGCGTCAGGCGCAATAGCTTTTCTGCACCTTCCACATGCTCAGCATTAACGATGCGAGCAATACGCAGGTCGATTTTGGCGAAATCGTCATACGTAATCATCGGGCTGATGGCGTCAGTTGTCTGCGTTCTTCCCGGTGCGGAGGCCGCCGCAACTTTAGCGGGTTCCGCTGCTTTTTCACTGGCCAGCATCGCGTCAATTTTCTCCTGTTCCACACGTGTCATGAGCGGGATAAAGGCGTTGATGCGATGGCCCAGTGGTAAACCTGGCTCGGGAGTTGATTGAGGTAGATTCTTACGCAAGTCTTGCCAGGTCTGAGCTGGTATGTTCAGGAACACTTCGGCCTTGGCCGACATCTCCGGTAGAACAGGTTTCAGATAGACCATCAGAATGCGGAACAGGTTGAGGCCAACGCTGCAAACGTGCTGTAACTGCCTCTCTCCGCCCGCCTGTTTGGCGATCACCCACGGTTTTTTCTCGTCTATGTACTGGTTGGCAAGGTCTGCCAGGGCCATGATTTCCCGCATCGCATGATTGTATTCCCGCGCCTCGTAATGCCCGGCGATGGTTGCACCAGCGTCGAAAAAAGTGTTGTAAATGTTCTGGTGCTCAGTGGGGTAGGGCTCAACGGGTCGTCCTGGTAATACAAGCCCATCGAAACGCTTGGTGATAAATCCCGCGCAACGGCTGGCGATGTTGACGACTTTTCCTACCAGATCAGAATTCACGCGCTGGGTGAAATCATCCAGATTCAAATCCAGATCTTCAACACGCGCGTTTAGTTTACCTGCAAAATAGTATCGCA
>JAHFRW010000055.1 GCA_023266055.1 Gammaproteobacteria bacterium
CAATCACGCGGATAAATGCAAGAGGAACCAAGAAACAGCAGCCTTTTCACCCCTGCCCGCCACGATTCGTGAATGACGTTGGTCTGGATAGCCAGGTTCTGATAGACAAAGTCAGCGGGAGATAGGTGTTGTTGGCATGGATACCATCCACCTTGGCCGCCGCCAGGAAGATATATTCGGGTTGTTCTTTGTCGAAGAATTCCCGTACCGCGCGCTGGTCGGTGAGGCCTAACTCGGCGTGGGTGCGGGTGATGATATTTGCGTAACCGCCCGCTTGTAGACGCCGCATCAGGGTGAAGCCGACCAGGCCGCGATGACCAGCGATGTAGATTCGAGCCGACTTATCCATGATCCTGTTCTGGCATTCCAACAAGATGAGGGGGTAGCTCACTTTCAGCGATGGACATATGTTCCATGGCGTAACTTCGCAACCGATTGTAGGTGGTGATTAAAACCTTAACATTTCGACAAGCCGTTACAATGGCCTCTGCAAAACGCGCGGAATCTTCAGCATATTCGTGAACAAGCTGGTTACGCCGTTGCCTGATGCCAATCCATAACGCCGCATCCTCAACGATGTTAAACCGTTCGGCGCGACGCAGCACGTCGATCATACTGCCCGGTATTTCGCCCTGAGCTTCGAGCCAGCGCGGCAGAAGCTTCTCTCCCATCGTATCTTGCATTCTGCCAAAACGGGAGGCAAAGGCCTCCAGCCGCTCGGCTAGCTCTGCATTATGATCAAGCCGCTCAACCCATGATCGGTCGATCTTTTCCTCGCCGAGCCGCGACAGGCTATAGAGCAAATGCCCGCCCTCCTTAGCCACGATGGTAAGCGTGTCAAAAAAACGGGAACGGGCCAAGAAAAGCGGATCCGGGGTCATATTCTAATTCCTGTTGATACGGCGATCTCGTGAATTTTCTGGCGAGGCGTGGCCGGGTCAACCACCAATACATCAATCTTCTGCTCCCCGAGCTGCATCTGAAGCTCGGCGTTGAAACGTGATGCCGCTTGCCCAGTGCTTTCGAGTATTTCATCGGTTTCCAAATAAAGATCGGTGTCGCCACCACGTTTGCTATCGTCCACCCGCGAGCCGAAAAGCCAGACGCGCACATCTTCGCCAAACATTCTACGTGCGGTATCTTTAATAATGGTTATTTCGCGATTAGTAAGTCGCATCTTTCACATCCATGCCGCTGCGCACATATTCTTTCAGGCGAAGTCTACCTGCCTTGCTCATACCAGCCTGGCCTCCAAAAGAACCTGCTCACGAAAACTGTCCGGTAATGAGGTGTCCTGTCAATAACGGACACACCTGCTTCAAGCACCGGTCCGTTGTGTGTTGAAATTATCAACAAACACAGCCGGGGCGACATAGCCAAGGGGTGAATGGCGCCGTTGGCGGTTGTAAAAAATCTCAATGTACTCTCGAATTGATGCCTCTGCCTCGGCGCGGATGGCATACCGCCGGTGATGTACAAGCTCGTTTTTCAGGCTGCCCCAAAGCTCTCCATGGGTGCGTTATCATAACAGTTACCGCGTCTGGACATGGAAGCCTGCATCCCGAGCTGCCCCAGCATATCTGGCGATAATCACTCCCGTCATGACCACAATTTGCATGATATTGATTCCCTATTTATACAACTTCACGACCGGCTTGCGCCTCTCGTGAAGTTACTCCCGTGTTTGCTTTCTCGCGCTTTCTTTGTCCAGACGCATGTGACAATGGCAGATCATAAAAATTAATACTTTATTGGGCCGAAGCAATATCTATGCAAAAAAACTTGACTGGCAAGACGGTAGCTACATTTTAGACACGCTACCGCCCTTGGATTAATCGTCAATTTCCAAAAAACGCATGTTGTAACCACCTCTGCCGGGCGGTGGGAATATAATTTTAACGTGCCCTACCCGGTGTTTATCCGGTTATTCCTGCCAGCCGACGGATCTTTCCCACCGGCATGCTCAATCGCTGCTGCTTGCTCATAAATTCTAAAAGAATCACGGCTCGGGTAACGCCGTCGTCCTGCTCAAAGATACATTCCAGGCCAGCAAAAGGGCCGGCGGTAATGATTACATGGTCGCCGGCACTAAACAGATTTTCCTTAGGCACGTTGCGTTGCATCAGAGCCTCCACCACACCTGCGGGTATTGCGGCCGCAACACCACCGAAACAGACCAGGCCAATCACACCGCGGGTACTGCGGATCGGGGCCCAATTCATGCTAACGGAGTCAAGGCGGGTAAACAGGTAACGCGGAAACAGGGGCTCGTCGTGGAGCGTCCGTACGCCCCGGCGCAAGCGCTCGCGCTGGCATTGCGGCAGTACGCATTCGTAACCCTGATTGATCAGATTTTTCTGAGCCCGACGCTCCTGTTGCGGCTTGGTTTGTACCGCGTACCACGCCTCCAAAGCCTTATCGGGGCATCCCGCCGATAAATCAGACCCAGCGGCCGCTGCAAATTCCATCACACCGCTGTCCAGCATTTTTCCCATACTTTAATATCAACCCCAGCCAATCCACATAAATTCGATTGTGCCACAGCAAGTGCGCTCTATACATAAACACATTTTTCTCAAGCAGGCTCCGAGGCTGAAGAGATCTCTCTGTCCGTCAAATCTTTCCGCAGTTTCTCGATTTCCTTCGTGAGCGCTTCGTGTTCGAGCATTTTTTGCTTAAGAAAACGCACCGTCACTTTTGTTTTCTCTTCGATGCCGGTTGGGGTGAGAAGATACATATAGGCCAGTTTGTTTTGATTGTTCTTGAAATTCTTGGCCTTGACCAAGCCTCTTTGCATAAGAGCCTTGAGGCAATAGTTGGTTTTGCCCAGGCTCACTCCCAGTGCATCGGCCAACGCCCGCTGGCTGGTGTGCGGATCCTCCTGCAGCAGCTTGAGAATTTTATAGTGAGTTTCATCGTCAAGCATTGTATGTTAAGTGACCTTAACTTGCGTTCAACTGATGAACGAATGATACGGGTTACAACAGGAATGTCAATAGGAAACCGGAAACGCGGGATTAAAAGAAGTCAGGGGAACGTTCCTTGCCAGGACCAGCGATCACCAGCCCCAGACCCAGCAAACTGGTCACCAGATACATGATGGCGCTGGCGCCATGCAGCTGACCAAAGAGCATGGCTTCGGCGCTGCCTTCAAGCAAGCCGGTAGCTTTAAGATTCTGCATCATGGGTTGCAGGACAAAGGCACCCACACCGACCAATACCAGCATCACCGCCAGAGACCATACCCGCCAGGCACTGTGCCACTTTTTGCCTGACACATAAATGGCACGTAACAGCAATATCGCCCCGCACACCAAACCCACCAGGCTCAAGATACTAAACATCTGCCCAGCCACCTCACCCGCCAGGCGACGATCATTGAGACCATGGAATAATACAGGTACGGCAAGGTAACCGACAGACCACAATCCACCCACCCATAGCGTTAGTAGAATCCGTTCAGTGATGTGGGCTAGGTGCATTCAAGAATTCCAGTTGTGTTGCTGCGTAACGCTTGGCGCAGGCTGGCTCAGCCTGCAGTGAAAATAGATTATGCGTACGGCACAGGTTACATATATTTTACTGCGGAAATTTCATATTCGATCTCACCGCTGGGCGCACGCACCACGGCAATATCGCCTTCTTCCTTGCCAATAAGCGCACGGGCAATGGGCGATGCGATCGAGATGCGGCCTTCCTTGACGTTCGCTTCCTGATCACCAACGATCTGGTAGGTCACGGTGTCATTACTCTTGATGTTGAGCAATTCAACGGTAGAACCAAACACGGCCTTGCCACCCGCATTGAGCGTGGTAACGTCAATGATCTGTGCATTTGACAGCATGCCTTCAATTTCCTTGATGCGGCCTTCAATGAAGCTTTGCTGTTCTTTAGCGGCGTGGTATTCGGCATTTTCCTTCAAATCACCGTGGGCGCGCGCTTCGGCAATCGCCACAATGACGCGCGGGCGGGCGACCGATTTCAATTCCTGCAACTCGTCACGCAACAGTTGTGCGCCGCGTGCGGTCATGGGTACTTTACTCATATCAGCAACTCCTTGTATAAGTCCTGCAGGCTGTTTACACCAAACTCCTGCCGCTGTTGCAGCGCCAGACAGGTGGCACGCGCACCCGCAAGGGTGGTGCTATAGGTGACTTTATGCTGTAACGCCGCACGACGAATTTCATACGAGTCAGCGATGGCCTGCTTGCCTTCAGTCGTGTTAATGACCAATGTAATTTCGTCGTTTTTAATCATGTCAACAATGTGCGGGCGACCTTCCGCAACCTTGTTGATACGCACCACTTTCACACCCGCGTCCTCCAGTACCCTGGCGGTGCCGCGCGTGGCGTAAAGCTCAAACCCCAATTCTGCCAAATCCCGCGCCACTACGGCAACACGCGCCTTGTCGGTTTCGCGCACACTGATAAACGCGCGCCCGCCATGCGGCAGAAAAATGCTGGCGGCCTGCTGTGATTTGGCGAATGCTTCGGCGAAACTGCGGCCAATCCCCATGACTTCACCCGTCGATTTCATTTCCGGCCCCAGAATAGGGTCGACGCCGGGGAATTTGCTGAAGGGGAATACCGCCTCTTTTACTGAATAGTAACCGGGAATGATCTCTTTGGTAACCCCCTGTTGCGCCAGACTGCGCCCGATCATGCAACGCGCAGCGATTTTGGCAAGCGGTTGGCCCGTCGCCTTGGAGACGTACGGCACCGTGCGTGACGCGCGCGGATTGACTTCCAGTACAAAAATCTTGTCGCCCTGAATGGCAAACTGCGCATTCATCAACCCGATCACACCCAGACCGGACGCCATCATGCGCATTTGTTCACGCAATTGATTCTGGATGGAGGGATTGAGGCTATACGGTGGCAACGAACATGCGGAATCACCGGAATGCACACCAGCCTGCTCGATATGTTCCATGATACCGCCAATCAACACGTCCTTGCCATCACAAATCGCGTCTACATCCACCTCGGTCGCATCGTCGAGAAAACGATCGAGCAGTACGGGAGAATCATTGGAAACCGAGACCGCATCACGCATATAGCGACGCAAATCCTCTTCGTTATGCACAATTTCCATGGCACGGCCACCCAGCACGTAGGAAGGACGCACCACCAATGGATAGCCGATTCTTTGAGCACCTTCCACCGCTTGGTCAGGGTGACGGGCCGTACAGTTAGGCGGCTGGCGTAACCCCAGTTGTTCAATCATTTGCTGAAAACGTTCGCGGTCTTCAGCCATATCAATGGAATCCGGGGAGGTGCCGATAATCGGCGCGCCTGCCGCTTCCAGCGCCCGCGCCAACTTCAATGGGGTTTGGCCACCGTATTGCACGATGACGCCCTTGGGCTTTTCGACGGCGATGACCTCCAGCACATCTTCCAGCGTCAAGGGCTCGAAGTAGAGGCGGTCTGAGGTATCGTAGTCGGTGGAGACTGTTTCCGGGTTACAATTAACCATGATGGTTTCATAGCCATCTTCACGCAATGCCAATGACGCGTGCACACAGCAATAGTCAAACTCAATCCCCTGACCAATGCGATTGGGGCCTCCTCCCAGCACGATGATTTTATCACGCGCTGTGGGTGCAGCCTCACACTCTTCTTCATAAGTGGAATACATGTACGCCGTGTTTGAGGCAAACTCGGCGGCGCAGGAATCAACCCGTTTGTATACCGGACGCACACCCAGTGTCTGACGCAGCGTACGCACCTCGCCTTCACTGATATTCAGTAAATGCCCCAACCGGCGATCAGAAAATCCTTTGCGCTTCAGGTTATACAGGGCGGTTTTATCCAGACTGTCAGGCGCGCCTGACAGCTTTTGCACTTGCGCCTCAATATGTATCAATTCCTCAAGCTGCACCAGGAACCACGCATCAACCTTGCTCAGGTCAAAAACCTCATCCACCGATAAGCCCGCGCGAAAAGCGTCACCGATGTACCAGATGCGATCCGGCCCGGGCGTACGCAGCTCCTGACGAATACGATCCAGTGCTTCAGGTGATGACAGGTCGACTTTTTCATTTAAGCCATCGGTACCGGTTTCCAGTCCACGCAACGCCTTTTGCAGTGATTCCTGGAATGTCCGGCCTATCGCCATGACCTCACCCACTGACTTCATCTGGGTGGTGAGATGATTATTCGCATGGGGAAATTTTTCAAACGTGAAGCGTGGTATTTTGGTCACCACATAGTCGATGCTTGGCTCGAACGATGCGGGTGTTGCACCAGCCGTAATGTCATTGCGCAATTCGTCAAGGGTATACCCGATTGCCAGTTTGGCCGCCACCTTGGCGATCGGGAAACCAGTCGCCTTGGATGCCAGCGCCGATGAACGCGACACGCGCGGATTCATTTCAATGACGAGCATGCGGCCATCGTCAGGATTAACGGCAAACTGCACGTTCGAGCCGCCGGTATCCACGCCGATTTTACGCAACACCGCAATCGAGGCGTTACGCATGATTTGATATTCCTTGTCGGTCAGCGTCTGCGCAGGCGCCACCGTAATGGAATCACCGGTATGCACACCCATGGGATCAAGATTTTCGATGGAGCAAATGATAATGCAGTTGTCCTTGCAGTCACGCACCATTTCCATTTCAAACTCTTTCCAGCCAAGCAACGATTCTTCAATCAGCAGTTCACTGGTAGGCGACAAGTCCAGTCCACGCTCACAGATCTCCATAAACTCCTGGCGATTGTAGGCAATACCGCCGCCGCTACCGCCCATGGTAAACGAAGGACGAATGATGGTGGGAAAACCAATCTGCGCCTGCACTTGCAGCGCTTCCCCCATGCTATGCGCAATAGCAGCACGTGCGCAATTCAGGCCAATATCACGCATTGCCAGACGGAAGCGTTCACGATCTTCAGCCATGTCAATGGCATCACGCGATGCACCGATCATTTCAACATTGTATTTTTCCAGCACCCCCTCACGCACCAGATCGAGTGCGCAATTCAGTGCAGTCTGACCACCCATGGTGGGTAACAATGCATCAGGACGCTCTTTTTCGATAATGCGTGCCACCACCTGCCAGCTAATCGGCTCGATGTAGGTCGCATCGGCCATGTCCGGGTCGGTCATGATCGTGGCAGGATTGGAGTTGATCAGCACTACGCGATAACCTTCCTCGCGCAATGCCTTGCAGGCTTGTGCGCCGGAATAGTCAAATTCGCAGGCCTGGCCGATCACAATCGGGCCTGCGCCAATGATCAGGATGCTCTTGATGTCTGTACGTTTTGGCATAAACCAGTTTCAGTTAAATCTGTTGAGATGAGCCGCGCCCCTCTTAATGAGGGGTACGGCTCTTTTCCATCAGCGCTATAAAGTGATCAAACAGCAATGCGGCATCATGCGGGCCGGGGCTGGCTTCCGGATGCCCCTGAAAACTGAAGGCCGGCTGGTCTGTACGGTGTATGCCCTGCAACGAACCGTCAAACAACGAGCGGTGGGTGACACGCAGTGTCGCAGGCAGATGCGTATCATCCACCGCAAAACCATGATTCTGGCTGGTAATCATGACTCGCCCGGTATCCAGATCCTGCACCGGATGGTTGGCGCCATGATGGCCAAATTTCATTTTCAGGGTTCGCGCACCACTGGCCAGCGCCAGTAACTGGTGACCCAGGCAGATGCCGAAGACCGGCTTGCCATGGGACACAATGTCGCGGATAGCATTAATCGCGTAATCACACGGCTCAGGATCGCCCGGCCCGTTGGATAAAAAAACGCCATCAGGCTGCATTGCCAGCACCTCGGCAGCAGACGTTTGCGCAGGCACGACTGTCAGGCGGCAACCTCGATCCACCAGCATACGCAAAATATTGCGCTTCACGCCGTAATCATAAGCTACCACATGGAAACGGGCCGCCACAGGGGAAAGCGCCAGTCCGGACAAGGCCCCGCCAGGATGCGACCATTCGTAGGCGCTTTTTACGCTCACCACCCGGGCCAGATCCATGCCTTTCAAACCGGGGAAGGTACGGGCGGCATGCAACGCGGCGGTGGCATCCACCGTTCCCGCCATGATGCAGCCATTGAGCGCGCCTTTTTCACGCAGTAAACGTGTCAGACGGCGCGTATCCAGACCGGCGATGCCCACCACCTTGTGACGACGTAGATAGGCGTCAAGGCTTTCTTTTGAACGCCAATTGCTTACAGCAGAGGAAAGATCACGAATAACCAGGCCACTGGCCACAATACCGGCCGACTCCTGATCATCGTCATTAACACCAACATTACCAATATGGGGATAGGTGAGAGTAACAATTTGACGACAATATGAGGGATCGGTCAAGATTTCCTGGTATCCCGTCATGGCGGTATTAAATACCACCTCCCCCGTCGTTTGCCCTTCAATACCGATAGACTCCCCCCTAAAGAGGCTGCCATCTTCCAGAGCTAACAGGGCTGGCTGCCGCAAAACTACCTCCACATCAGATGCGAGAAGCGGGAGGGCCCCCGTGCAAAAACCCGGATAAAGCGCCACTCCCGCTACGTGCTCAAGTCATATTCAGGCCTGAATTTTACCTCATTCTGGCGCACTCTGTCTATGATCCCGTCACGCCAATTTCCGCCCTTCAACCCTCGTCCTGCCATTGATCGCGCCCTTTCAGTTTGCAGCGATACAATGCGGCATCGGCGCGCTCAAAAACCTGGCTGACGGTATCAGCTTCCTTAAAGACGGCAATTCCGCAGCTGATAGTAATGGGCACGCGCTGCCCGCCATGATGAAATTCACAGTCACGCACACAGGCGCACAATTTTTCTGCCACCACGCGCGCGCCTTCAATCGCTGTCTCAGGCAACAACACTACAAATTCCTCCCCCCCGTAACGCGCTATAAAATCCACATCACGCACTTCCTTGTCAAGCAGCTGGGCAATGATACGCAGCACCTTATCCCCCGCCTGATGACCATAACGATCATTAACGTGCTTGAAATGATCAATATCCAGCACCAGCAGTGTCAGCGCATGTTTATAACGCCGCCAACGCGCAAACTCCTCGCCCGAGCGTCGCTCATAAGCCAGTCGATTGGGAATATTGGTCAAGACATCCTGCAGGGCGCTGGCCTGTTCCGTGCGCACACGCGTATGCAATTCACCAATTTCTGTTTCCATTTCGCGTACACGGCTGCTCAACAAACCTACCTGACGCTGCGCCTCCTTCTCACGTTCTTCTTCTTCGCGCCGGAACAAGGTCATGTTTTCACGTATACCTTCCAGGCGCTGCTGAATGGTCTGCTTTAACGAACCAATATCTGTCGCCGTCTGCAGAGAAGTTTCAATGCCCGTCATTTGATCATTAACCGCCAGATCAAAACGGGCATGACTATGATGTGCCGCCGTCTGGCGTGCGGTCAGGCCTTCCGATAAATGCTGGTCGATTTCCTGCAGACGCAGCGTCAACATGCGCAGAAATGCTTCAAGATCGCTTTTTTCATTTCGAATCTTGTCCAGCGCGGCCGCCACCAACACCGCTACCGACTGCAGAGACGGTAGAAACGCCAGCGCCTGCGTCTCCTCACTGAGCTGCACCTTCAATTCTTCCACGGATTCGGTCATCTCAGGCTGCAACGTCAGACGTTCCAGTAATTGCACCACCGCTTCACGCACCGCCGGAGAAAGTGTGTCGGCCTTGTTCTCGGAAGGGCGAGGCCGCGCAGACATGGCGGTGTCAATGGATGTTGAGGCGGGCGCCCTGTCATGCGACGCGGGCGGTGCCGCAGAGATCTTGTCGGCGGACATCGGCGCCACGGGAGCAGACAGGTCCGGATTGTCCCTGGCGTCCTCTTTGGCATCCCGACCAAACAATCTACCAAAAAACCCCACTGACGCAGGTTCAGCGGGTAATGGCGTTGCCGACTCGGAAGAATCAATGGCGGACGCTGCCTTGCGGCCTCCATTAACAGGGTGACGATCCAGCTTGAGCAGTAGTTGAGAAATCGCTTCAATGCGTTCCTGTAACCCGGCCGGGCCTACGCCATCACGCACTGCCTTGCGCAAATTCTCCAATTGCGTATCAATATCAGGATGTATGCCATCCGCTGCCAGCGCCAGACGCGAAATACAGCGGCGCAGCATTTTTTCCAGTGATTCCCACTCATGCTGTTTGGTTTCTGCTTTTTCCAGCGTCGCATAATATTTCTGACGCCAGTGTTCCATGTCTTGAGGGTGGCCGCTGTCTTTCATTAAAAGTTTCTCAATCCACGTTGTACGGGTGAAAATCTATCGCAACCCCAACACATCCTGCATATCAAACAGCCCGCGCTCACGTTGAGCCAGCCAGGTTGCGGCACGCACCGCGCCCTTGGCAAACGTCATGCGGCTGGATGCTTTGTGAGTAATTTCTATTCGCTCACCCAGCCCTGCAAACAGCACGGTGTGATCACCCACCACATCCCCCGCCCGCACAGTCGCAAACCCGATGGTGTTGCGGTCACGCTCGCCCGTCACCCCTTCGCGCCCGTACACCGCGCATTGCTTGAGATCACGCCCCAGGGCATGGGCAACTACTTCACCCATGCGCAACGCGGTACCCGAAGGCGCATCAACTTTGTGACGATGATGTGTTTCAATGATTTCAATATCGACCTCATCACCCAGAATTCGAGCCGCCGTTTCCAGTAACTTGAAGCACAGATTGACACCCACGCTCATATTGGGCGCCATCATAATAGCAATATCCTTTGCGGCATCAGCAACCTGGCGGGACTGTTCCGGCGTGAAGCCCGTGGTGCCAATCACCATGCGCCGCCCGGCCGCACGGCAAATTTCAAGATTTTTCAGAGTCACTTCCGGACGCGTGAAATCAATAAGCACATCAAAAACCTGGACGACTGCACTCAAATCGTCGCCGATGCACACACCTAATGATCCCAGGCCCGCCATTTCCCCCGCATCCAGACCTGTCATGGCACTGCCGGGGCGCGCCAGCGCAACCGACAACACAACATCCGGCGCTTCACGACAAGCCTCTATCAAATGGCGGCCCATACGCCCCGCCGCGCCGGTAACGGCTATCTGTGTCGTCATAGAGCCCTCATGTGTGTGTTTTTGGAAATTAGATGTGCAGGAACTGAAATTCGTCGGCCCCACCTACGGCGGAGCGGTGCTTTGCTTACTCTAACTTACGTTTGTGGCGCAGCAGCGCTGCCTACCAGCAACCGCGCGCGAATGGCTTTTTCCAGCTCATCTACCAGATGTTCATTATTGAGTTTGCGCGAGGGCTTGCCATCGACATACAGCAGGTTTGGCGCACCACCCGCCAAACCAATATGTGCCGCCTTTGATTCACCGGGGCCATTGACCACACAGCCAATCACGGCAACATCCAAAGGTTGACGAATATCTTCCAGACGCGTCTCCAGCGCATTGACCGTGGCAATGACATCAAATTCCTGGCGCGAGCACGATGGGCAGGCAATCAAATTTATACCATTGCTGCGCAGGCGCAAGCTCTTGAGAATATCAAATCCGACCTTGATCTCCTCTACCGGATCAGCCGCCAGCGACACACGCAAGGTATCACCAATACCCTCCATTAACAGCATGCCCAAACCAATCGCGGATTTTACCGTGCCGGAACGTAATGCACCGGCTTCGGTAATACCGAGATGCAAGGGCTGGTCTATGCGTGTTGCCAGATCACGGTAAGCATCGACTGTCATGAACACTTCAGAGGCCTTGAGACTGACCTTGAAATCCTGAAAATCCAGCTTTTGCAGAATGTCGATATGCCGCATGGCAGACTCCACCAATGCCTGCGCGGTAGGCTCACCATATTTTTTCTGTAAATCCTTTTCCAGCGAACCGGCATTCACACCGATGCGAATGGGAATATTGCGGTCACGCGCGGCCTCAACCACAGCGCGCACACGGTCTTCGCGACCAATATTACCGGGATTAATACGCAGGCAGTCCACACCCAGAGTCGCTACACGCAACGCAATCTTGTAATCAAAATGAATGTCCGCCACCAGCGCCACATCCACCTCTTTACGGATCATGCCAAACGCTTCAGCCGCATCCATGGTAGGCACGGACACGCGCACAATATCAGCGCCGGCACGCTCCAGGGCACGAATCTGCGCCACCGTTGCAGCCACATCACAGGTTTCGGTGTTGGTCATGCTCTGCACCGCAATTGGCGCGTCACCGCCCACCGGGACTTTACCTACCCAGATCTGCCGTGATTTACGGCGTTTAATCGGACTTTCATGCTGCATTTAGTTGGATCCCGCTGCTTTGCCAAGTACAAAACTGGCCCGCCCGCCCCGATCAAAACGTGAATGATCAAAAGGTACACCATTATATTCGATCTTCACGCCAGGCGCGTAACCTATGACGACATTAAAGGGCGGCACACCCTGTAACGTCCTGGCAGCGCCCTCCTTGCCCAGATCATAAAACACACGCTGCTCATTGGCATCCGTAATCTGTACCCAGGCATCTGCGCTGAACGTCAATTTGATTGCAGCGGTGGGGGTATTCACGGGCGGGGTGGTTGCGGCAGGTGCGGGTGACACTGATGATTCTGCAGGTTTGACCTCATCTGAGGTCGGTGCAGGCACCATGGCAGCGCCAGGAATGGGCACCTGTATGAATTGAGAGTCATCCACAGGTTGCGGCAATGGCGAAGGCACCGCTGCACCCGGCGCATTCTGCGTCGTGATCACAGGCTCATCACGGCTCTGCCACCACCACAACCCCAACACCACCGCCAGCACCGCCAATGCCATTACATATGTCGCCACCTGCACCGGTTGATCACTGCGATGCTCCGCACCCTGCTTGCTGGGCGTCATCACTTTAATCGGTGGTAATTTGGCCCCTGCCGAACGGTTATAACTAGCCACCAATTCTTCTGCGGGCAAACTGGTCAAACGCGCATAATTACGCAAATAACCAGTGACAAAAATTGGCGGGGGCAGTTTTTTATAATCATCTTCTTCCAGAGCCTTGACCATTTTCAGGTCCAGATGCAAACGACGTGCGATTTCATCCTGCCCCAAATTAAGCGCCTCGCGCGCCTCACGTAACAACCGCCCTGGCCCTTCAATCGGCACCTCTACTTCCTGCTTGCTTACCGTTACATCCATGCTCATTTCTACTCTGACTCCCGCAACAATCGCGCTTCTTCGGTGTTAGGAAAATTGTTTTTCAGCTGCGCCGCATAATCAGCAACCGTTTGTATGTCTCCCAGCTTGCGTTCTATTTTGATACCCAGCCACAGACTACGTGGCGCAGGAGCCATCAATTCTGAATAGCGCTGTAAATACGCCCGCGCTGGTAGATAACGCTCTGTGCTATATGTCAACAATGCCATCTGATACAGGGAATTGGGCAATCTTGAATTAATATCCAGCGCCGCCCGAAAATACTGTTCGGCTTTTGATGCATCAGCATTGCGTTGCGCGCACAATCCGGCATTCTCATAAGCCAGCTCAGGTGTTTGATAACGTGGATTTCTGGCAACACTCAGAAACAATTTTTCAGCTTCAGAATATTTGTTGCGCTCACACAGAAACGTACCGTAATTATTTTTCAACATTGGATTTTCAGCGTCCAGCTGCAAAGCACGCTGATAATGCTGACTGGCCTTTTCTACCTGCCCTTGCTGTTGATACAGGTTTGCCAGATAGTGATGAGCTACCGGATAATCGGGATCGAACTCCAGGGCTTTCAGGAATTTTTCCTGGGCAATGTCGGGGTTATCCTGTTGCATATAGGCCAAACCAAGATTGGTATAGATTTGCGCTGACGACTCCTTTGGCGCACTGACATGACGCGAGGAAGATTGCGTACAACCCACCAGACTCACCACGATCAATCCCCACCACAACCAGCGTCCCTTCATTACCAGAATCCTCTTCTCTACACCAAAAGGTGACTGAAACCTACTGCGCTACCACGGTGACAGGTATCTGACGAAGCTTGCGCTTGCTGCGATCCAGCACCTTGCCTGCCAGCTGCCCACACGCAGCGTCAATATCATCACCCCGGGTGCGACGTGTAATGGTCGTAAAACCCGACTTAACCAGTATATCGCGGAAACGATCAATAGCGACATCGCTGGAGCGCGCATAACGCGTATTAGGAAACGGATTAAACGGGATCAGATTAATCTTGGAAGGTATATCCGCCAGCAGATGCACCAGCTCGCGTGCCTGTTGCGGACTGTCGTTCACTCCGTCCAGCATCACATATTCAAAGGTAATGCGGCGATGCGGCTTGCCTTCCAGATAGCGCAGGCAGGACGCCAGCAATTCCTTGATCGGATATTTTTTGTTAATCGGCACCAGTTCATTACGCAACGCATCATTCGGTGCATGCAACGAAACTGCCAGACTCACATCACTCACTTCACGCAAACGGTCCAGCGCGGGCACTACACCTGCAGTGCTCAGGGTCACGCGGCGTTTTGACAAACCATAGGCAAAATCTTCAGTCATCAGACTCATGGCCTGCACCACATTGTCAAAGTTCAGCAATGGCTCGCCCATGCCCATCATCACCACATTGGTAATAATGCGCCCACCCCCCATCGGCTCAAGAGGTGTTTTCCCCAGTGGCCGCTTCCGACATCCTGCCTCTGGCGGCACCCGGGCATCCCTGCCCAGCGCGCGGTTGGCCACCCACACCTGCCCAATGATTTCCGCCACGCTCAGATTACGGTTAAAACCCTGCTGAGCCGTGGAACAAAACGAGCAGTCGAGCGCGCAACCCACCTGCGAAGATACACACAAGGTACCGCGATCCTGCTCGGGAATAAACACTGCCTCGATACAGTTACCGCTATCAACCCGCAACAACCATTTACGCGTGCCATCGTCCGAAGCCTGCTCCAGCACCACTTCGGGACAACGTATCTCAGTGGTTTCCGCCAGACGCGTACGCAGACTCTTGCTGATATTGGTCATCTCATCAAGGTTGCTCACACCTCTTTGATGAATCCACTGCAGGAGTTGCGTGGCACGAAATGGCTTCTCGCCGAGCGCGACAAAAAAAGCTTCCAGGGATGGACGATCCATCCCCAGTAAATTAATCCTGCCTGCCTTCGATGGGACGGCGATGTTCACGGGTGCGTTCAATGGCAACTCACTGCACTATTTAACTCATGTATGCACAGACAACCGTCCGCTTAACGTGTGCGCGGGCACAGCTCGCCGGACTTGAAGAAAAACTCGATTTCACCCTTGGCGGTCTCCAGCGCATCGGAACCGTGCACGGCGTTTTCTTCCACGCTGTCAGCAAAATCGGCGCGGATGGTGCCCGGCGCGGCATTCTTGGGATGGGTGGCACCCATCAGGTCACGGTGTTTGGCAACCGCGTTTTCACCTTCCAGCACCTGAATCATAACCGGGCCAGTGATCATGAAGCTTACCAAATCATTGAAAAATGGGCGTTCTTTATGCACAGCATAAAAACCTTCAGCCTGCTGGCGCGTCAAGTGCACCATTTTGGCAGCCACAATGCGTAAACCGGACTGTTCAAAACGGCCATAAATTCCGCCAATCACATTTTTGGCAACGGCATCAGGCTTGATGATGGACAAGGTGCGTTCAACGGCCATAAAAATTCTCCAGGATAACGGGGGTCATAAACCATACAGTTAACATGGTTTACATAAAAGTAAAACCGGTGTAGTTTACCCGGTTAACCATACCCTGACTAGTGCAGTGGCACATCCCAGCCTTCTATATTACTAAACACTGAAACTCTCGCCACAGCCACACATATCCTTGACGTTCGGATTATTGAACTTCAGACCCGAATTAAGTCCTTCCCGGGTGTAATCCAGCTCCATACCATCAATAAATGGCAGGCTTTTGCGATCCACGATCACTTTTACGCCATGGCCTTCAAATACCTCATCATTCGCGCCTACGTCGCCGGCCACGTCCAGCACATAACTAAAACCCGTGCAGCCGCTGGGCTTCACACCCACGCGCACGGCATCGCCCGTGCCCTGTTTGGCAAGAAACCGCTTCATGTGCTCGGCCGCTGCAATCGTCAATGTAATACTCATGCTTCACCTCTTAAACCGCCCAGATAGTGACCTGGGCACGGTTGATTTGTTCAGTTAATACAACCATAAACCGGTCTATATCCGCCAGTGTATTGTCCTTGCCCAAACTCACGCGTATCACGCGCCGCGCCAGATCGGGGTCCATGCCCATTGCCAGCAACACATGACTGGGATCAGGGTCGCCACTGGCACACGCCGAACCACTTGAAACGGCAATGCCGTGGCGATCCAGCGCCATCAGCAACGTCTCACCTTCAATCGCCGGCACGCCTATCAATACAGTATTGGCAACGCGTGGGGGTGACAATGGCTTGCTGGCGTCTGCACCGCCCTCTCCGTCCATGGGAACGGCAATGATCACCAGACCCGGCACGGCGCGTAACCGCTGCTCCAGCGCATCACGCAACATCCGCACATGCGCGGTACGCACCACCAACTCGTCCTGCACCCATTGCGCGGCCGCACCAAAACCAACAATACCGGCAACATTTTCGGTACCGGCGCGGCGCTCCATTTCGTGCCCACCGCCATGCAACAGCGGC